>JAUXCH010000105.1 GCA_030618975.1 Planctomycetia bacterium | reverse complement strand
GCAGACCACGGCGAAGATCACGCCCCAGACGACCCCGTAGCGGCGGCCGGAGGAATCGGCGCGCCCCGCGGGCGAACGGGCGTCGGGCCCCATCCCTCAATCCTCCGGAGGCGCGTCGCGCTCCAGCCCGCGGTCGGTGACCTTCAGCGGCCTCTCGACGGCCTCACCATCCCCCTCCTGGACCAGCTCGACCAGGCGCTGCTCGGCGCCGTCGAGGAGGCTCCGGCAGGCCTCGAGGTGGGCCACCCCTTCCCGGTAGCGCTCGATGGAGGCCTCCAGGCTGAGCTCCTCGCCCTCCAGGTCGTGGACGACCTGGCCCAGGGCCTCCAGGCGCTCTTCGAAGGTGGGCTCGGGGGGGGGCTTGCGCGTGGCCATGGCGGCGAGCCTAGCACGAGGCCGTCGGCCCCCCAGCAGGGGGGAACCACCCCCCCCAATCTTTCCCCGTACCCCCCCTTGCCCGCACCATTGGCGGAATGTCGATCTCCGTCCTGGTTCTCGTCGTGGCCGTGTACGCCGCGGTCGCGACGGCCTATCTCGAGGCGCGTCGCCGTCGCGAGCCACCGCCGCTCTGGGCCCGGATCGCGGGTCCGCTCAGCGTCGCCGCGCACCTCGCGGGGCTGGTCTGGCTGGGGGCGGAGATCGGGCGGAGCCCCTTTGCCACGCCGAGCCAGGCGCTCTCGTACCTCGCGTTCTCCCTGGTCGCGCTCTACCTCGTCCTGGAGGCGACCAGCCGGGTGGCGACCCACGGGGGAGGGTTCTACGCGCTGGCCGCCCTGCTGGCCGCGCTGGGGGTGCCGGGGTTGATCCACGCGCCCGACGCGGACCTGGGGGCCGTCAAGGACGCGGTGCGGACCTTCCACAGCGGACTCTCGCTCATGGGCACGGCCGCGGTCCTCGCCGCCGGCCTCCTCGCGGGCGGCTACCTCGGGACGTATCGGCGCGTGAAGCAGGCCTCGCTCTCCGGCGGGGCCGTGGGACCGTCCCTGCGCGGGTTCGAGCGGCTCGAGCGTCGGGCCTGCCTCCTCGGCATGCTCTTCTTCACGCCCGCTCTCGTCATGGGCGTGCTGGCAATGAAACGGGCCGGCGCGTCCGAGGGGATGGCGGCGCTCCTGGGGCTGACCGTCCTGCTGCTCGTGCTCACGGCGACGGCCGGGTGGCTGTGGTGGCGGCGGCCGCTCCGCGGTCGGTTGGCGGCGTGGCTCAACATCTCGGCGATGGCCGCCGCGATCCTCGCGACCGTCCTGGTGCATCCGCTCGTCACGGGGCTGGGGAGGTAGCGGTTGGAGCTGTACCTGGTCGGGATCGATCACCACGTTGCGCCCCTCGAGGTGCGCGAGTGCCTGGCCGTGCCGAAGGAGCGCGTCGGCGAGCTGGTGAGGTCCGTCCACGCGTGCGCGTGGGCCGACGAGGCGATGCTCCTGGCCACGTGCAACCGCACCGAGCTGTACGTGGTGAGCGACGCGCCCGACGGGGGCGAGATGACCGTGGAAGCGCTCGCCGGGCTGCTGCCGGGCGCGCCCGACCCCGACAGCCCCGTCTACCGGCTGCGCGAGGGCGAAACGGCGGCGCGTCACGCCTTCCGGGTGGCCGCGGGGCTCGAGTCCGCGATCCTGGGCGAGACCGAGATCCAGGGGCAGCTCCGGGAGGCGCACGAGATCGCGCTCGGGGCCGGGACGGCCGGGCGCCTGCTCGACCGCCTGGCGCGCGGGGCGCTCAAGGCCGGGAAGCGCGTGCGCACCGACACCCGGACCGCGGCCGGCGGCATCAGCCACGGGAGCGCCGCGGCGACCGTCTCGCAGCGGATCTTCGGCCGCCTGGACGACCGGGAGGTCCTCGTGATCGGCGCGGGCGAGATGGCCGCCCAGACGGCGAGGGCGCTCGTCGGCCAGGGGTGCACGTGTTTCACGGTCGCGAACCGGACCTTGGAACGCGGGCAGGCGCTCGCCGACGAGCTGCCGGAGGGCCGTGCGGTCGGCCTCGACGAGGTCGACGCGGCCCTACCGAAGGCCCACGTGGTCGTCGTGGCGGGCGGCGCCCGTCCGCTCGGCAGGGACTCCGTCGCGCAGGCGCTCCACCGGCGCCGCGAGCCGTTGCTCATCGTGGACCTGTGCGTCCCCCGTCTTGCCGAGGAGGCGATCGCCGACCTGCCCGGCGTGTTCCTCTACCACCTCGACACGCTCGAGGAGCTCGTGGCCGGTGCCCTGGCGCAGCGCCACGAGGCCGTGCCGGAGGTCGAGGCGATCCTCGCCGAGGAGTACGGCGGATTCCGGGCGTGGCAGCGGACGCTCGGTGCGTTGCCTGCGATCCACTCGCTGAACGAGTGGGCGGAGATCATCCGGCAGAAGGAGCTGTCCTACCTGCCGCCGGAGGTGAACGGCGAGGTGCGCGAGGCCGTCGAGAAGCTCACGCGCCGCCTGGTGAAGAAGATCCTCGCCCGACCCGCGTCGCGCGTCGTGCGGGGCATGGAGAAGGAAGACCCCTCCCTGCCCACGCCCGGCCACCTGCGCAGCCTGTTCGGGCTCGAAGAAAAGGAGAGTTCCGAGTGAAGCCCCTCTTCCACCGCACGGTGGTCGGCGAACGCGTCGAACGCCACCCCGTCTGGATGATGCGCCAAGCCGGTCGCTACCTGCCCGGCTACATGGCCGTGCGCAAGAAGACGTCGTTCCTGGACCTCTGCCGTACGCCCGAGCTGGCCGCCCAGGTGACGATGGAGCCCATCGAGCTCTTCGACGCGGACGCGGCGATCGTCTTCGCCGACATCCTGCTGACCGCCGACGCCATGGGCGTCGAGGTCGCGTTCCCGAACGGCGGCCCGAAGATCATCGAGCCGATCCGCTCGCCGCAAGACGTCGAGCGCGTCCACGAGCCGGACGCTTCGCGCGTGCGGGCCGTCTCGGAGACGGTGGCGATCTTGAGAAGGACGCTGCCCGAGACGAAGTCGCTCATCGGATTCCCGGCCGCGCCCTTCACGCTCTGCGCCTACATGATCGAGGGTGGGACGAGCCGCGACTTCAACCTCACGCGCCTCTTCGCCCACGAGCACCCCGCGGCGTTCGCCGATCTCATGAATCGCTCAGCCGACGCCCTCGTGCCCTACCTGAAGGAGCAAGCCGAAGCCGGCGCCGACGTGCTGCAGCTCTTCGACACCTGGGCCGGCGTCTTCTCGTCCGAGCTGCACCGGGAGTACGTGATCCCGTCGGTCGAACGCGTGCTGGAGGGGCTCGGGAGCGACCGGGCGCCGGTGATCTACTTTCCCGGCATCGGTGCGGAGGCGCGGCTCGAAGCGGCGGCCTCCACCGGTGTCGAGGCGCTTTCGCTGGACTGGCGGACGGACCTGGCCTCGGCCTACGCACGGGTGGGAGACCGGGTGACGCTCCAGGGCAACCTCGACCCGACGATCCTGCTCACCACGCCGGAGAGGATCCGGGAGGAGACACGGAGGATGCTGGCCCAGGTGCCGGCCGGTCGCGGGCACCTCGCCAACCTGGGCCACGGCATCCTCAAGGAGACGCCGCCGGCGAACGCCGGCGCCTTCGTCGAGGCGGTCCAGTCGTTCGCGCTCGATGGAGCCACGGCGTGACCGGCTCGCACCGCGACCGCCCCCCGGACGACGCGGACCTCGAGCGCGCGGTCGAGCTCGCGCCGAAGTACGACCGCCCGGGTCCCCGCTACACCTCCTACCCGCCCGCGCCGCACTTCCACGAGGGGATCGGCAGCGAGGAGGCCGCCGACATCTACCGTTCGCGCGGCCCCGATGCCGTGCCGCTCAGCCTCTACCTGCACCTCCCGTTCTGCGAGGCAATGTGCACGTACTGCGGCTGCAACGTGATCGTGAGCCGGAACAAGGCGATCGTCGACCGCTACCTCGAGGCGCTCCTGCCCGAGATCGACCTCGCGAGCGACTTGCTCTCCGGGGGCAGCCGGAAGGTGACCCAGCTCCACCCCGGAGGGGGAACGCCGACCTACTTCCCCCCGGCCGCGATGGAACGGCTCCACCACCACCTGGAGGATCGGTTCGAGTTCCTGCCCGATGCGGAGATCGCCCTCGAGGTGGATCCCTGCGTCACCACGCCGGAGCACGTCGAGACGCTGGCGAGGCTGGGTTTCAGGCGCATCAGCATGGGCGTCCAGGACTTCACTCCCGAGGTCCAGGAGGCCGTCAACCGGGTCCAGTCGGTGGAGCTCACGCTGGACCTCGTGAAGGACGCGCGGGCGCACGGATTCACCAGCGTCAACGTCGACCTGATGTACGGACTCCCCCACCAGAAGCCGGCGTCCTTCCAGCAGACGCTCGACACGGTGATCGAGCGGATCGCCCCGGACCGCGTGAGCCTGTTCGGCTACGCCCACGTGCCGTGGCTGAAGGCGCACCAGCGGAAGATCGACGAGGCGACCCTGCCCGGGCCCGAGGAACGGCTCGCACTGTTCCAGACGGGCGTGAGGTCGTTCGTCGGCGCGGGGTACGAGTTCATCGGGCTCGATCACTTCGCAAAGCCCGACGACGAGCTCTCGATCGCACGCGCCGAGGGAACGCTCCACCGGAACTTCATGGGCTTTCACACCCATGCCGGTACCGACATGATCGCCTTCGGCATCACGGGCATCGGCGACGCACAGGGCGTCTACCTGCAGAACCACGCGAAGCTGACCGCCTACGAACACGACGTCGCGGCCGGAGTGTTGCCGATCCACCGCGGGTACCGCCTCACCGCGGAGGACGAGGTTCACGGCGCCATCATCCAGGAGCTGATGTGCAACGGCCGGGTCGGCCGGACGCACCTGGCGCCCGAGGGTGGGGACTGGCGGGAGCGCTTCCCGGCCGAAGCCGCCGATCTCGAGCCGCTGGTCGCCGACGGGATCGTCGAGGTGGACGAGGACGGCATTTGCCTGACACCCCTGGGCCGGCTCTTCGTCCGCAACGTCAGCATGGTCTTCGACACGCACCTGAGGGCACGCGAGGCCTCCGGCGATGGCGACGGGAAGCCGCGGTACAGTCGTACGGTATGAGGCGTAGGGCATGAGGCGCAGGGCATGAGGCGCACGGCGTGAGGCCGGACGACGTTCACGACCCCGCGCGAGCGGACACCCGGGATCCGTTCGACCACCTCGTGGTCGGGGCCGGTCTCTCGGGGCTCGCCTATGCCTGGCGGCGCGTCCGGGAAGGGCGGCGGGTCCTGATCCTCGAGGCGGCCGCGCGCATCGCCCCGACCCCGCCCGCGATCGTCCAGGGCCCCGCCCCCCACCTCGAAAGACTGCTGGAGGCCGTGCCGGGCGCGGGACGGCTCGAGCCGCCGGCGTGCGGGCCCCTCCAGGTCCGGACTCGCAGCGGGCTGAGACCCGCCGCGCCGTCCACGCTGCGCCGGATCCTCGAGCACCCGGCCTCGCTGGCCTCCGAGATGCGCGCGCGCCTGGCCGGGGAGCGTCCGGCGGGACCCCGAGCGCTTCGACTGCTCGCAGGCGGCGTCGGCGAAGTGCGGCAGGCCCTGGTCGACGCCCTCGGCTCGTGCGTGCGCTTCGGCGTCCCGGTGACCCGGGTGCGCCCGCGAGGGGGCGGGCGGGGGCACGCCGTCTCCGAGACGAGGGCGGGACGGATCCGCGCGCACGAGGTGGCCCTGGACGTCCCGGCCGGGGAGCAGGCACGCCTTCTCGCCCACGACGCGCCCCACCACGCGGACGTCCTGCGTGCCGTCCCCTACGCGGACGTGGCGGACATCGCGATCGAGGTGGTGCCGCTTCGCCTCCCCCCCGTCGCGGGATTCGTGTTCGAGCGGGGCCTGGATTCGCGTGACCGGATCCAGTCGGCGTTCTGCCTCTCGAGCCCGGTGAGCGAGGCGGGCAGCCCCGGCCTCGTCCACGTCCACGTGCGCTTGGAGGACCCCGCGCTGACGGGCACGGCGGACGAGACGCTCGGTCGCATCGCGCTCGCCGAGCTCGATCGCGCGCTCGGCCTCAGGCTCCACGGCCACGTCGTAGGCGTCCGGCACACGCGAAGCGTCCGGCCGGAACCGGGACACCGGCGTCGCATGGCAGAGCTCGCCGCCGACCTCGGCGGGCGCGGCCTGAGGCTCCTCGGAGCCACCGCCCTGGGAGACGGGTCCGATCGCCTCGCGTCCGCCGGCGTGCCGGTTCCGGGGCCGCTCCCGGACGGGGTCACGATCGCCTGAGCCGGGTGAGGATTGCTGCAGATTCTCAGCCGTCGAGGGCCGTACGTCAATTGTGTCGTACGGTTCTTCCAAACCGCGGGGTGATTCCCTATCGTGAGCGCATCGGCGCGCAGTCGTTCGCGCCCGCGGCACGGAGATGAGTGATGGCCTGGCACGTGCAAACCGACCCGCAGACGGGAGAGCGGTACATTGCGACGAACCGGCGGGGACGCGACCTGCTGGCGCGCCCGCTGACGAACAAGGGCACGGTGTTCTCGCAGGCGGAGCGCGAGGAGCTCGGCCTGCTCGGGCTGCTGCCTCCCGCCGTCGGCGGGATGGACCGGCAGCTCGTCCGCACGTACGAGAATTACAGCAGCAAGACGACGGACATGGAGAGGTTCGTGTTCCTCGTCAGCCTGCAGGACCGCAACGAGACGCTCTTCCACCGGCTCGTGCACGACCACATCGACGAGATGATGCCGATCGTGTACACGCCCGTCGTCGGCGAGGCCTGCCTGACGTTCTCGCACATCTACCGGCGCGAACGCGGCCTGTTCATCCCCTACGACCAGCGCCACAACATCGCGCAGCTCCTGGCGAACTACCACTGCAAGGAACCGTCCGTGATCGTGGTCACCGACGGCGAGCGCATCCTCGGACTGGGGGACCAGGGCGTGGGCGGCATGGGCATCCCCATCGGCAAGCTCGCCCTCTACACGCTCTGCGCGGGCATCCCGCCCCAGACGACGCTTCCGATCATGCTCGACGTCGGCACGGACAACGAGGAGGCTCTCGAGGACCCGCTCTACCTCGGACTCCGGCAGAAACGGGTCCGCGGCGAGGCCTACCAGGAGTTCATCGACCTCTTCGTCGATGCCGTGACGCAGGCGTACCCGCACGTCCTCGTGCAGTGGGAAGACTTCCTGAAGGGCAACGCGATCGCGCAGCTCAAGCGCTTCCGCGACAAGATCTGCTGCTTCAACGACGACATCCAGGGCACAGCCAGCGTCGTGATGGGCGGCCTCTACGCCTCCCAGCGCATCACGGGACGCAAGCTCCACGACGAACGAGTCCTCCTCGCCGGCGCGGGCGCCTCCGCGCAGGGCATCTCGGACCTGATCGTCTCGGCGATGGTCGAAGACGGCCTGACGAAGCAGGAGGCCCAACGCAGGATCTGGACGACCGACAGCCGGGGGCTCGTGACGACGGCCCGCACGGGCCTCGAGGAGTTCAAGGCCACGTACGCCCGCCCGCAGGACGAGGTCTCCGCGTGGGCCGTGAAGGATCCCTCCCACATCACCCTCGAGGAAACGGTCCGCTTCGCGAAGCCCACGGTCCTCCTCGGCACCTCCGGCACGCCCGGCGTCTTCACGCAGGAGGTCGTGCACGGGATGACCCAGAACACCGAGCGCCCCCTCGTGTTCCCGCTGAGCAACCCGACCTCGAAGGCCGAGTGCACGGCCGCCGATGCCCTCGCGTGGTCCGAAGGCCGGGCGATCGTCGCCACGGGCAGCCCGTTCGACCCGGTCCACCTGAACGGGAAGACCTTCCGCATCGGTCAGTGCAACAACGCCTTCGTGTTCCCCGGCGTGGGCCTCGGCATCTGGGTCGGCCAGATCCGGCGCGTCACGAACGAGATGTTCCTCGACGCAGCCAAGGCCCTGGCCCAGCACGTCGGCCCGGAAGACCTCGCGGAAACCTCTCTCTTCCCGCACCTGGAGAGCATTCGGGAGATCTCCCACTCCGTGGCCTGTGCGGTCGTCAAGCGCGGCGTCGAACAGGGGCATGCGGAGCATTGGCTCCTCGAAGGTCTCGAGGACCGGGTCCGACAGGCCATGTGGTTCCCCGAGTACCTGCCGATCCGCTACCAGGCCGAGGCGGAGTACGCACTCAGTTGACCCCGGTTGCCCCGAGGACGGCGCCGTGGGCATCTCGTAGTCCCCACACCGGCCCCGTTCGGCAGCCACCGTCCTCCTCCGCGCTGCGACGCGCCCCGCGTCGCTCGTGTCCGGTCGGTGCCTCGCGATGCGGGCGCGGGGCTGTGCCCGATCCTCCCGGCGGGTATCCTGCGCCCGAGGATCCACCGGAGGGCACCGTGGAGGGAGGCGTATCCAGACCATGACGGGCCCCCCCTCGGACGTGCCGGTCCGACCGCGCTTCACCTGGACCGAGTTCTCGGGATCCCTGGGGGACCTGGGGCTCTTCATCCCCCTCGTCGTCGCCGTGGTCCTCCAGGTTCGACTGGATCTCGGCATCGTGCTCGTCGCCGCCGGCGCGATGAACGTGATCGCAGGCTGGGTCTTCCGGCAACCGATCCCGGTTCAGCCCATGAAGGCCATCGCGGCCGTCGCGATCACCGAAGGGCTGACCGGTGGCGAGCTCAGCGCCGCGGGACTCCTCCTGGGTGCGACCCTCCTGGCGCTCGCCCTCACCGGCGCGGTGGACCTCCTCCGGCGGTTCGTGCCGAAAGCCGTCGTGCGGGGCATCCAGCTCGGGGTCGGCCTCAAGCTCGCGGCGAAGGGCGCGGCCTGGGTCGGCGCTCTACCTCTCGTGGGCTGGGACAGCGTCTTCGTGGCACTGATCGTGGGCGCCTTGCTGCTCCTCCTCCTCGCCCGGCGGCTTCCCGGCTTGCTACCCCTGTTCGCTGCCGGGCTGCTCCTGGTCCTGCTCCTGGATCCGACGGCGTGGGCGGAGGTGACCTGGCGTCTTCCGCGCCTGGCCCTCCACTGGCCTGCTCCGGAGGCATGGGCCGGCGGGTTCCTGAGAGGCACGCTGCCCCAGCTCCCGCTGACCCTCCTCAACTCCGTGATCGCCGTCTGCGCCCTGAGCTCGGACTACTTCCCGGGGCGCGGGATCGCGCCGCGCCGCATGGCGGCCAGCGTCGGACTGATGAACCTCTGCTGCGTCCCCTTCGGCGCGATTCCCATGTGTCACGGCGCGGGAGGCCTCGCGGCCCAGGTTCGGTTCGGTTCCCGGACGGGCGGCGGCGTGATCATGCTCGGCGTGCTGAAGATCGGGATCGGCCTCGCGTTCGGGAGTGCGCTGCTCCCCGTCCTGGACGCCTATCCGGTGGCCATCCTGGGGCCGATGCTCGTCTTCGCCGGGATCGAGCTGGCCCGGTCCGTCGGCGACCTCTCGCAACCGCGACTGCTGGCCGTGGCGCTGGTCACGGCGGCGGTCATCCTCGGCGTGAACACGGGCGCAGGGTTCCTGGTCGGCTGGGCGCTCCACGCCGCGATGGGCGGCGGCGCGGCGCGCGACATGCCGGCCCCGTGACCTCCTGGCCGCCCCGCGAGGAGCCGCTGGTCTCGCAACGTCGGAAGCCCGGCAATCCGAGCCCCGGCCGATGTCGTCAGACTCGCGGCCTCGGGGCCGGGGAGTAGGATGGGGTCATGACCATGCGCCCCGACGATCTCATGTTCCGCGCGTTCGCAGACGAACGCCGCCTGCGGATCCTGCACCTGCTGCGAGGTGGCCAGACGTGCGTCGCGGACCTCGTGGACATCCTGGACCTGCCTCAGTCCACGGTCTCGCGCCAGTTGGGGATTCTCCGTGAGGCGGGGCTGGTGGCGTGCCGCGAGGAGGGGCTCTGGCGCCACTACCGATTGGTGGAGCCGGCGGGTCCGCTGCACGAACACCTCGTCGACTGCCTGGGGCGCTGCTTCTCCCACGTCCCAGGGCTCCAAGACGACGCCGCGCGCGCCGACGCGGTGCGGGCGTCGGGCGGGTGCTGCCCCGGGACGCCTCAGACGCCGCCCGCCACCGCGGAGACCTGCTCGTCGGATGCCTCCGAGGGGACCTGCTCGTCGGCGAAGTAGCGCCGGCGGAAGTACAGCGCCACGTTCACCAGACCGATGAGCACCGGCACCTCCACGAGCGGGCCGATGACGGCGGCAAACGCGACACCCGAGTGGATGCCGAACACGGAAACGGCGACGGCGATGGACAACTCGAAGTTGTTGCTCGCCGCCGTGAAGGACAGCGTCGTGGTCTTCGCGTATCCCGCGCCCGCCTTCCGACCCATCCAGAAGCTCACGAGGAACATGACGACGAAGTAGATGAGGAGGGGGATGGCGATCCGAACCACGTCGAACGGAAGCTGGACGATCGTGTCCCCCTTGAACGAGAACATGACGAGGATCGTGAAGAGGAGGGCGATCAGCGTGAGGGGGCT
>JAUXCH010001000.1 GCA_030618975.1 Planctomycetia bacterium | reverse complement strand
CCGTCGCGTCCACCTCCGCGCTCAGATGGAAGGTCCCGACGGCCGTTCCTTCGGCTTCGATCCTCCCCTCTGCGTCGAACGCGGCCGGCGCGGCCGGCGCGGAAAACGCCGCGACGGTCGCCTGCCAGTCGACGGTCGGGGGGGGCTCCTCGGCCCGGATCCCCGGGGCCCAGGCCCACATCGCCGTGAGGAGCACGGACGGGAGCACGAACGGGAGCAGGGAGGCGACGAGGGGTGCCTGCATGACGGGTTGGCCTCGTGGGGAGGCGATCCATGCTACGTCGGCTCCGAACCGCCGCGTTGGGGGATGATCGGCGATTCCCCCCGCGCCGCGCTACAGTCAACGCGGGCGCGCCCCCCCTGGGGCGCCGAGGAGCTCGAGGTGCTCTGGGAGGACGAGGTCACCCTGGCAGACGGTGGACGCATCTACGTCCGCGTCGTGCGACCGTCCGACCGCCCGACCTTCGAGGAGGGCTGGACGCACCTCTCCGCCGAGACCCGGCTCTTCCGGTTCCTCGCGCCGCGCGACCACCTGAGCCCCGGCGACCTCGACTACCTGACCGATCTGGACGGGGTGGACCACTACGCCATCGGCGCCGTCACGCGCGATGCGGACGGGCACGAGGGCCCGGTCGCCGTCGCCCGTTTCGTGCGGATGCGCGACCATCCGCACGAGGCCGACTTCGCCGTCACGGTGGTCGACGAGTACCAACGTCGCGGCGTGGGGAGCGTGATGCTCGAGCGACTCGTCGTGGCCGCGCTGAAGCGCGGCATCACGACGCTGCGGGCCGATCTGCTCGTGGAGAACGAAGCCGCCAAACACCTGATCCGGAAGGTCGTGCCCAGGGCGCAGAGCCGGCTCCAGGGGGCCCTGGTCTGCTTCGAGATCCCGCTCGAGGCCGAGGAAGATCCGGACCGCGAGGAACCGGACCGCGAGGAGACGGCGTGAAGGCGCCCGAGCATGACGGGCTGCGCGCCGGCTGGGTGCGCTCCGCCCCGTGGGACGGCTTCTGGCTCCTGAGCGCGCTCTGGCTGGCTCCGCTCGTGTGGATCCTGATGCAGGGCGGGGGGGAGGACGCCGGCTTCGACCGCGTCGACTCGGTCTACTTCGTCCTGACGATCGCCTTCTGGATCGGGCATCGCTTCTCGTCGACCTACCTCGCCTACTGCACCACGTCGTACCGGCCGCTCCTGCGGACGCAGCGCGTTCGGTTCGTGTGGGTGCCTCTGGCGATCACGGCGCTCGTCGTCGTGATCCTCGTGCCGCCCGACGACGCCTGGCCGTGGACGCGCCTGCAGCGCGTGATGGCGCTCGCGATCCTCGACTACGGCCTGGTGACCTATCACTTCGCGGCGCAGCACTACGGGTGCCTCAGCCTGTACCGCGTTCGCTCGCAGCAGGCGCGGACACGGGCGGCGCGGCGCGTCGATCGCACGTACGCCCTCGTGGTCGGCGGCGTGTTCGTCCTCGTCGCCGAGGCCTTCACCGGAGGCATCGCCTTCCAGGACGTGTGGGTGGACCCGTGGGTCGACCCGGCCTGGTTGGAGGAGATCCAGGGCACCGTGCGCGCCGTCGGTCTCGGCCTGACCGGGCTCGCCGTGGTCGTCATG
>JAUXCH010000822.1 GCA_030618975.1 Planctomycetia bacterium | reverse complement strand
GTCCCGGCACCGTCCGGGGCACCGTCACCCGGGACGGTCGACCGGCGCGTGCCGCGGTCGAGGTGCGGCGCCTCCGCCCGACGTCGTTCGACACGGAGTCGCTTCTCTGGCCGCCCACCGGCGACGGGCCGGCGCTCCAGGCGACGACGTCGGGCGAGGACGGCACGTTCCTCGTTCCCGGGCTCGAGCTGGGTTCGTACGAGGTGACGGCGCGCGCCGCCGATGGCGCCTCCGCCCGGGCACGCGCCATCTGTCGACCGGCCCGACCCGCGGCCGAGGCGCGCCTGCGCATCACGCGCGGGGAGGCCGCCCTCGTCGGACGGGCGATCTACGAGGAGGGCCGGCCCTTTCGCGGCTTCGTCTTCCCCCTCTTGACCAACTGGGTGTCACCCTTGCACGTCCCGCAGGTCGAGGTCGACGGGGCAGGGCGGTTCCGCATCGAGGGCCTCTTCGCGGGCCAGGCGTCGATCGTCTTCGTCGCGCCCGGGGTCCTCCGCTCGACCTTCACGGCGGTCGGCGTGCCTCAACTCCGCGAGCGCGTGTTCGTGGTCGACGGGGACCTGGAGACCTGGCGGGGACGGGTGGTGGCCGACGACACGGAGGAGGCCGTCCCGGCCGCGAGACTCAGCTACCGCACTTCCAGCGAGACGTCGGGGCGCGGCTACGCGGCCCGGATCACGGCCGACGAAGCCGGCGGGTTCGAGCTGCGCGCGCCCGCGAAGCCCCGGCGCCTCTGGTGCCTGGCCGACGGCTTCGAGCCGCTGCAGTACAGCATCCAGGAGGACGAGGAGCTCATCCTCCGGATGCGGCGTCGCGGACGCGTGGCGGGACGCGTCGTGCAAAGGGACGGCGGACAGCCGGTTCCCGGTGTCGAGATCCACGGGTGGAACTGGCACACCTTCGGGATGCAGAACCCGATCGCCGTGAGCGACGCGGAGGGACGCTTCGAGGCGGAGGCCGGACCGGGGAAGGGCATGATCTACGCCCTGGGCGGAGGCTGGATCTCCGCAGGGCTCGTGCAGGCGGCGGAGGAAGGCGTGAACCCCCTCTACGTCGCGGCCGGTCCGGGTGAGGAAGCCGAGGTCGAGGTGGTCGTGATCCCCGCCGGTCGGGCGAGGGGACGGGTCCTGGGCGCCGACGGTTCGGCACTCGCGCACCAGTCCGTCGTGCTGGAGCAGGGCGGCTTCGGGGGCTTTCGCGCGTACCTGCACCACGACGGTCCGTTCAGCGCCGTGAGCGACGCGAGGGGGCGCTTCGTCATGTCCCACGTCGTGCCGGGCGCGCCCTTCCGGCTCAGGGTCCAGCCCGCCGAGGGGTTGCCGGGGCAGAGCGCCGAGGCGGTGTGCGCGTCCGGCGAGACCGTCGAGGTCGACATCGTGATTCCGACTCCGCAGTGGCTGCCGGTCCGCGTCGTGGAGGTGGGGACGGGCCGGGGGATCGGCGGGGCGAGGGTGCAAGCCAGGCAGGGCGGACACGGTGCGAACGCGACGACGGCCGAGGACGGGACGGCGCGCCTCGGTCCGCTGCTGCCCGAGCCCCTGAAGCTCCGGGCGAATCACCCGGACTACCTCTCGCCGACGGGACACCGGTTCCTCGGGGCGGGCGGCCTCGCGCTGGACGTCCCGGGTTCCGATCCCGCGGAGGTCGTCGTCGAGCTGACGCCGGGATTTCACGTGAGCGGCAGGATCCTGACACCCGACGGCGAGCCGTGGACCGAGGGCGGCGGCCTCGCGATCCACCCCGTGGGAACGACGAATCTCAAGAGTCTCGGGCTCACGGGCCAGGTGTCGCTTCCGGACTCCGCCGAGTTCCGCCTCGGGCCGGTGCCCGCGGGCACCTACGACCTGATCCTCGTGGACGGTAGCTTCCAGGACACGTCGCTCGTCTCCCGCTGGACGGTCGAAGCCGGACGACAGGGACTGCGGCTCCGCGTCGATCCGAAGCAGGGGGAGGAGGCGCCGCGCATCGTCCTCCGGGTTCGGGGCGCGGGCGGGGAGGACGCCCACGGTTGGATCGGCATCGCGTCGGCCGACGGGCACACGTTCGATTTCGGACGGCTCGGCAAGGGGGAGTACGTCGTCACCGCGCATCCTGCGGGTACGCGGGTCTGGATCGCGATCGACGGGGCGACGGACGCGGAGGGAAAGCCCCTGGGGGCCCTCCGGAAGGGCCCCGTCGTCCTCGTCCCCGGCACGACGGAGATCGTGCTCCCGGCGCCCCGCGACATCGCCGGACGGGTGGTCGACTCGGACGGGAAGCCGGTCGGCGGACTCGTGCTGCGAGCGCAGCCCGTCGAGACCGAGGGCGCGCCGCCTGCCCGGAGCACCTTCGCGTTCGCGAGCCTCAGGACGGACGCCGACGGGACGTTTACGTTCCACGGCCTGGGCGCGGGGCCGCACCGGTTGCTGTTGGAGGTCCCGCCGGCCCACGCGCTGGTCGAGCCGCCAAGTCGGATCGTAGC
>JAUXCH010000844.1 GCA_030618975.1 Planctomycetia bacterium | reverse complement strand
GACCGGGCGGAGGTCGACGACATCTCCTTCTGCCGGTACCAGCAGTACTTCGACGCGAAGGACTCGGGGTTCCTCGACCGGGTTCTCGTCCCCCTCGACGTCCTGAACGTCGCGGGGAAGCCGCTCGGCCGCATCGACGACGACCTCGGCGTGCGCAACGTGACCCACGGCAGTCTGCGCGCCATGCGCGAGCTCGACACGTGCGTCACGGCCGGCGGCCAGACCCACGCCTCCGACGGGATGGCGACCCTGCTCGTCACCTCGCAGGACCGCGTGCAGGACTTCTCGCCCCGGCCCGAGATCGACATCGAGTTCATCGCGAAGAAGGAGGTGCGCGTGCATCCGAGCCTGATGCCCGAGGCGCCGGTGCTCGCGGTGCAGGCGGTGCTCGAGGCGACCGGCCTGAAGCTCGACGACATGGCCGTCCTCAAGAACCACAACCCCTTCGCCGTGAACGACGCCGTCTTCTCGCAGGTGATGGGCTACGACTGGGCAGAGATGAACAAGACCGGCTGTCCCCTGGTCTGGGGCCATCCGCAGGGCCCGACGCTCACGCGCGTCGCCATCGAGGCGCTGGAAGAGGCCGTCGACCTCGGCGGCGGATACGTCCTCGTCTTCGGATGCGCGGCGGGCGACGTCGGCATCGCGTCGATTCTCAAGGTCTCCTAGGGAGCTCCGGACATGACGACCACGACCCCGAGCACCGCGACCTCCCTGCGAGAGCCGACCCTGCAGCCCATGGGGCTGGGCACCGTTCTCGACATCTTCCGCAACGGCAAGCTGCCCGTTGACACGGCCACGACCGTCGATCGCGTCTTCGGACCGGCCGGCGACCGTGGCGCGCTCGTGATCACCGGCGCCAGCGGCATCGTGGGCGCCGGCAAGACGATGCAGTTGGCCTCGCGCCTCGCGCCCTACGGCATACCCGTCGTCGCCCTCGACTTCCCCGACGCGCCCGACGGCATCGGACAGCAGTACGCGGGGCTCGAGGCGGCGTTCGGCCGCGAGGGCGCGAGCCGGATCATGTCGAGCGTGATCCGCCTGACCTACGACGGCAAGACGCTGCCGCGCGAGCTGAAAGACCTGAAGCCGCGCTTCCTCCTCGAGGCCATCCCCGAGATCCTCGAGGTGAAGAAGGCGCACTACGCGCTCTTCCGAGAGTCGTTCCCGGATCTCGAGATCCGTTCGGTGACCTCCGGGTTCCCGATGAAGGAGCTGGGCGTCGGCGTCGCGCACCCTGCGTTCCCCCACGAGATCAACAAGATGTGGGAGATCATCGAGGAGGAGCCGTCCGACATCACGCGCATGCTCTGGGCCCTCGGCCTGGTCCCGGTGCCGGTGTCGGACGACTGGTCGTTCGTGCTGGACGTGCTCTTCTGCGGCGTGACGCATGCGGCCCTGGGCTACCACCACGCGTCGAACATGCCCTTCTGGAAGATCGACAAGTACGTCCGACGGCTCATCGGCCCGAACCCGCTCCGCGCCCACGACGCGATCGGCGCCGCCGGCGCGGACTTCCTCACGTGGTCCTGCCTGCACCACCTGGCGGAGGTCTACGGCGAGGTCTTCCGTCCGACGGCCGAGCTCGACGAGCGCAAGGACACGGGGCAGAACTGGTACCCCCCGAACCACTTCCGGCCGCTCGTCGACTGGGGGATGACCGAGGAGGAGCAAGAGACCTTCCGCGCGTGGATCCTGGGTCCGCTCTTCCAGATGACGAGCCTGATGCTCCACGAGAACCGGGCGCACCTCACGCACATGAACGCCATCGGCGAGCTGTGCGCGCAATTCCGCCACGGCATCCTGGCCCTGGCACGCGAGATGGGGCAGGACGAGGTCGTCCAGACGGTCGAGGCCTACCACCGGCTGCACCCGGAGGCCGCCGGATCCGCCTGGTACCCGGACGCCTTCGCGAACATGGACCAGCCCGCGTGGCAGCAGCTCTACGTGAACGCCGAGACGGACGGCACGGTCGGCGTCGTCACCATCAGCCGCGAGAGCTACAACAGCGACGTCGACGCGGAGCTGAACCGCGCCCTGGACTGGCTGAAGGCCCAGGGTGTCAAGCGCCTGATCCTCACGAGCGACTTCCACCTCTCGACGCAGATGGTCGGTGCGGACACCAGCGAGTTCTGGCCCGCGCTCGACGACCCGACAACCGGCGCGAAGATCGCCGGAGGCTGGTCGAAGACGGCCCGCCGCCTGGCGGAGGACTTCGAGGTCTCGGTCGCCTTCGTGGCCGGCAAGCGTCTCCTCGGCGGCATGCTCGAGCTGATGGAGCACTGCCACTACCTGATCGCGCACGACGGCGCCTCCGTCGGCATGCCCGAGGTCGTGGTCCCCGTCCACACGGTCATGGGGTTTTCTGGGCTGAAGGTGTCACAAGTCGG
>JAUXCH010000398.1 GCA_030618975.1 Planctomycetia bacterium | reverse complement strand
CTCGCCGCCGAGGTGTCGGCGCTCGCTATGGCCGCAGAGGACGTAGCGACAGCCCGCGTCCTTCAGCATCTCGGCCGAGACCGATCCCGTGAAGGCACCGTAGGGTTCCGTATGGCAGCACTGGGCGCCGAGGCCCACCGGCCCGTCCGGGGCGCCGACGATCCCGCCCACCACGGAGAGCCAGGGGAAGGGGGGAAACAGTGCGACCTCGCTCGGGGTTGAAGATGCGGCATCGCCGGCGGCATCGGCGAGGGCATCGGCGACAGCATCCACGGCGGCCTCGGCCCAGCGCCGGGCGTCGGCCTCCAGCCCGTTCATCTTCCAGTTGCCTGCGATCAGGACGCGACGGGTCGTTTCCATGGCGTCCCAACCTACCTCCGATCGCCCTGACGGTCGCGCCCCGACCCATGGCAGGGCAGTTGCAGTGCTACGATCGAGGTCTCCATGCTCGTGATCCTGGCCCCCACCTGTACCGACGCCCAACGGACCCACGTGATCGACGCCGTCCGCGGCACCGGGTGCCGCGTCGAGGAGTCCCTCGTCGGCGAACGGTCGCTCCTCTCCGTCCTCGGTGACCTGGACCGGCTCCGTCGCGTCCCCCTCGAGGTCTTCCCCGGGGTCCAGAAGGTCGTGCCGATCACGCCCTCCTACAACCTCGCCGGCCTGGAGCACCAGCAGGAGCCCACGGTCGTCTCGGTCGGGAACGTGCGCATCGGCGGCGGTGGCTTCGTCGTGATCGCCGGCCCGTGCGCCGTCGAGGACGGCGAGACGCTCCTGAAGACGGCCCGCGCCGTGAAGGAGGGCGGAGCCCACATCCTGCGCGCAGGGGCCTGGAAACCCCGTACGAGCCCGTACTCGTTCCGCGGTCTCGGGCTCGCGGGACTCCGCCTGCTACGCGAGGTGAGCCGGGAGGTCGGCCTGCCCACGGTCACCGAGGTGATGGATCCCCGACACATCGAGGCCGTCGTCTCGAATGCCGACATGATCCAGATCGGGACCCGCAACATGAGCAACTTCGACCTCCTGGTCGAGGTCGGGCGGAGCGGGCACCCGGTGATGCTCAAGCGAGGCCGGTCGGCCACGATCGGCGACTGGATGCTGGCCGCCGAGTACATCCTGGCCCAGGGGAATCCGCGGGTCGTCCTCTGTGAACGCGGGGTCCGGGGCTTCGACTCCGTGACCCGGAACATCCTCGACCTGTCGGCGGTCCCGGCCGTGCGATCCCGCTCGCACCTGCCGATCCTCGTCGATCCCAGCCATGCCACCGGGAAGGCCGCGTTCGTGCCCTCGATGTCCAGGGCCGCCTGCGCAGCGGGGGCCGACGGCGTGATGGTGGAGGTCCACATCCGGCCGGAGGCGGCCCTCTCCGACGCCGCCCAGGCGCTCCAGCCGCCCGCCTTCCGGGATCTCTGCGAGGATCTCCAACTCCTGTCGCAGGTCATCCACCCCCGGGCCGACGTCTGACCCTCTCCGTTCGCGGAGGCGCTTGCAGGGCGTTCGGGGTCAGGTGAAAAAACGCGCTTTTCGCGCCACTTGGCGCCGGGGTCCTTCGCTGCCTCGCATCGGGTCCCTTCGAAGAGCCCTGCGGAGTCAAGCGATGCAGCGTCTGGGGGGATCCACCTGACCGGAAGATCCCCGTCGAGCATCCTCCACGTCGCGGATTCGTGAGACCACCCGGCCTTCTCACGCGGTGGGAGGGCGTGGGTGACCCTTCCAACCCGGCACTGGACCCTGATATCACTATCTCGTACGGGGATATCACGATCCGGACGCTCGTCTCCTTCGACGATGGCCAGTACGCCGAGGCTCGCGCGGAGGCCCGGCGCCAGGGCATTTCCTTCGCGGAGCTGTGCCGCCGTGCGGTGGCGCAAGCGCTCGTTCCCGCGCGCAGCGACACGCCGTGGATGCGCCTTGCGGGGACGCTGACTTCCGGCGACCCGGACGCGAGTGGGAGCGTCGGCCGGGTGGTCTACGACCGCGAGCAGCCGTGACCTGCGAGCAGCCGTGACCCGCGAGCAGCCGTGACCCGCGAGTCGCCATGAAGGGGGAGGTCTACCTCGACTCCGGCGCCTTCATCGCATTCCTCGGCCGCTCGGACGGCCGACACGAGATCGTCAAGGCCCTGTTCGCCGATCCACCGGTTCGGTGGTCGACCTCCCTGCTCGTGATCTCGGAGACCCATGGCTGGTTCCTGCACCGCCTGGGGGAGGAGGCCGCGCGCAGGTTCCGGCGATTGCTGCGCGCCCTGCCCGACCTCCACCTGCTGCCCGCTGACCAGAGGCACCACGCCGCGACCCTGAGGACGCTCGACCGGCTGCGCGGAAGCCGCCTCACCTACGTCGACGCCTCCAGCCTCACGCATCTCAGGTTGCGCCGGATCCGGACCGTCTGGAGCACGGATCACCCTCTCGGACTGGAGGGCGCCAGGGTCGTGCCGGGTGGCGTGTAGCCGTACGATCGTGGGGCGATGATCCCGCTGCTCGTCACCGGCCTGCTCGGTTCCTTCCACTGCGTCGGGATGTGCGGCGGGTTCGCGCTCGCGCTCGGACGGCCCGGTCGGCCGCCGTGGCGACAGGTGCTCGTGCAGGTGCTCTTCCTGTTCGGCAAGGCCTCCACGTACGTGCTGCTGGGCGGGCTCGTCGGCCTCGCCGGCGCGGCGCTCGTTCGCGCGCCGGGGTTCACCGCCGCCCAGACCGTGCTCGCGATCGTCGCGGGCATCCTCATGGTGCTGTTCGGCCTGCAGATCCTCGGGGTGCTGAAGGAGCTGCCGCTCGGCTCGCTCTTCGGTCCCGAGTCGTTCTACGGCCGCGCCGTGGCCGCCGTGACGCGGGCGCGACACCCCGCGGCGCCGTTCGTCTTCGGCGTCCTCACGGGCTTCCTGCCGTGTCCGCTGGTCTACGCCTTCCTGGCCGAGGCGCTCGGTACGGGATCGATCCTCGGCGCGATGGGGGTGATGGCGCTCCTCGGTCTCTGCACGGTTCCCGCGCTCGCGCTGGTCGCCTTCACCGGCGCCGTCGCCGCGCCGCACCTGCGGTCGTGGCTGATCCGCGTGGCCGGCGTCGTCGTGATCGTCCTGGGCGTGATCACGTTCCTGCGCGGCGCGTTCCCGGATCTGATGCACCTGCTGCATTGAGGCGCTTCGGGTCGGGCAAGAGAACGCGCTCTTCGCGCCGCTCGGCGTCGGGGTCCTTCGCTGCCTGGCATCGGGCCCTTCGGAGAGCCCTTCGGAAGGCGATGCAGCGCGCCTGGGGGGATCCACCTGACCGGAAGGTCCGGGTCGAGCGCTCTCCACGTCGAGGATTCGTGTGACCACCCGGCCCTCCCGTGCGGTGAACGGGTAGATGCGACCGCGCGAGGGCCCCTTCCTCGATGACGCCGCAGCGAAGGGCGCTCGAACGTGGACAGGAGACAAAGATAACGCGATGATTGCACGATAACTTAACAACTGGTAGCGTGCGTAAGTTACGTTAGGAGAGCCGATGCACCCTCTCGTTGCCCGACTGGAACGATATGTCCGCGAGACCCTGGGCCTTTCGGTGGCCCCGGTGCCCTGGGAGGGGGAGCGGCGCTTGCCGTTCTTCCTCCAGGAGCGGTACCGGTTCTTCGCGGCGCAGGTGCTGGATCAGCGCTGTCTGTTCATGGTGGCCCGCGTCGAGGAAGAAGAGTCGCCGGCCGCGATCCGCCAGCACGTCGAGCAGATCGAGGGGCGGCACGACGCGCAGGTGGTGTACGTGCGGGAACGGGTAACGGCCTACAACCGCAGACGGCTCATCGAGCAGAGGGTCCCCTTCGTCGTACCCGGCAACCAGATGTACCTGCCGATGCTGGGAGTCGACCTGCGGGAGCACTACCGCAAGCTCCGATCGGTCAGATCGACATTCGCGCCATCCACGCAGGCGGTCTTCATCCACGCGCTGCGGACCGGGGCCGGGGCCCTGAGTTCCCGGGAGTTGACTCCGAGGCTCGGCTACTCGGCCATGACCATGAGCCGGGTGTTCGATGAGTTGGAGACTGCCGAACTTGGAGTCTCGCTCTCGTCCGGACGGGAGCGGTGTCTGCAACTCGAGGCACCGACGCGAGACCTGTGGACCAGGGCGCAGACCTTCCTGCGCGACCCCGTCCGGAGGCGACACACGATCCGGATGCCGGAGCGGTGCAAAGCCCCCGGCCCACTGGCCGGACTGAGTGCACTGGCTCACTACTCCCGGTTGGCCGAACCGGTCTCCGTGGCCGTTGCCCTGAGCCGCGAGAGCTGGAAGTCGCTGCAGGAGCAGGAGGAACTGAGGCGGGCCTCGATCGACGAGCC
The DNA here is from genome assembly GCA_030618975.1 of Planctomycetia bacterium. Taxonomy (GTDB): domain Bacteria; phylum Planctomycetota; class PLA2; order PLA2; family JAEUHO01; genus JAUXCH01. Next base: position 1,039 of record JAUXCH010000398.1, on the reverse strand, counting down.
CGACGCGCTGTGCGTCGAGGAGTGGATCTACCCTCCGACGCTCTTCGCCGAGGACGACGTGGTGGATCGACTGTCGTTGTTCCTGTCTCTGAGACGATTCCAGGATGAGCGGATCGAGCAGGCGCTCGACAGGCTGATGGACGGTGTCGCATGGTGAGGGGACTCGCTCTGTTTCGAGAGCACTTCAGGGATTTCCGTGACCGCTACGTGCTGATCGGAGGGACCGCCTGTGACCTCGTGATGGCGGATGCCGGACTGCCGTTTCGTGCGACGAAGGACCTGGACATCGTGCTGTGTCTCGAGGTGCTCGACTCGGCCTTCGCTCGAGCATTCTGGCGGTTCGTTGCAGACGGGGAGTACGAGTTCCAGGAAACGAAACGGGTGAGAAACGCTTCTACCGCTTTCGGAAGCCGGGTCGCAGGGACTATCCCGCCATGCTCGAGTTGTTCTCTCGGGTACCCGACTTGCTCGCCATCCCGGAGGGAAGCCATCTGACGCCCATTCCCATCGACGGGACCGTATCCAGCCTGTCGGTGATCCTCGTGGAGGAGGAGTACTACGGGTGGATCCGATCCGGCGCGCGAGAGCTCGGGGGTGTCCCCATCGTCGGTCCCGAGCATCTGGTTCCCCTGAAGGCGAGGGCCTGGCTGGATCTACGCGCCCGCAAGGAGGCGGGAGAGCGTGTGGACGCCAGGTCGATCAGGAAGCACAAGAACGACGTGTATCGTCTGTCCCAGGTGCTTGATCCCGCGTGCCGCGTCGCATTGCCTCCGGGGATCGCAACGGACGTGCAGGCATTCCTCCGGAGCATGAGGACGGAATCGGTCGATCTGAAATCCCTGGGCTTGGCTTCGGTTTCGAAGGACGCCGTTGCGGCTCGAATCCGTGAGCTCTACGACATCGATTGAGGATCTGCGGCTTCCGGCGCACTCGGTGGATCGGTGACCTCCTTCGCTCTTCGGTCCCGAGTCGTTCTACGGCCGCGCCGTGGCCGCCGTGACGCGGGCGCGACACCCCGCGGCGCCGTTCGTCTTCGGCG
>JAUXCH010000873.1 GCA_030618975.1 Planctomycetia bacterium | reverse complement strand
TCATGAAAGGATTGTAGATGCAACCCTTCTGCGCGGAAGGGGGCGCCCGGGTCGGCTCCCGCGCTGGCTCCCGCACCGGCTCCCGCGCTGGCCCCCGCGCTGGCCCCCGCGCTGGCCCGCTGGCCCGCGGCCTGCCAGAATCACGCCTCCATGTCCCAGAGCCCCGTCCCGATCTCCGCCTGCATCATCGCCATGAACGAGGCGGATCGCATCGGACCGTGCCTCGCGAGCGTGTCCTTCTGCGACGAGATCGTGGTCGTCGACTCGGGCAGCACCGACGGCACGCAGGATCTGTGCCGGAAGGCCGGTGCCCGTGTGATCGAGACCGACTGGCCCGGCTGGGTGAAGCAGAAGAACCGCGCCGTCGACGCGGCCAGTCACGACTGGATCCTCGCGCTCGACGCCGACGAGCGGGTCGACGAGACACTCGGCCGATCGATCCAGGCGATCCGCGCGCGCGGCCTGGAAGGCCCGGGTCGGCCGGTCGCCTACGTGCTGGCACGGAGGGTGCGCTACCTCGGGCGCTGGCTGCGGCACGGGGGGTGGTACCCGGAATGGCGCCTGCGCTTCTTCGATCGCCGGCACGCTCGGTGGGGGGGGATCGAGCCTCACGACCACGTCTACGCGGACGGACCCGAGGTGAAGATCAGGGAGGGGGACCTCGAGCACCACACCTACCGCTCGCTCGAGGACCAGATCGCGCAGATCAACCGCCACACGCAGGACGCGGCCGACGACCTCTACGCCCGGGGGAAGCGCGCCGGCATCTGGCCCGCGGTCTTCCGCCCCCCGTTCCACTTCGTCCGCCACTACGTCTTCCGGCTGGCGTTCCTCGACGGCTGGGCCGGCTTCGTGATGTGCGGCATGCGCTCCTACTACGTCTTCCTCAAGTACGTGAAGCTCTGGGAGAAGACGCGGGAGAAGAAGGGGGCCTGAGCCTCGCGGCAAGGCCCATCTTGCCTCGCGGCGCCCCGGCCCTTCTCATGGGGGCTCGATTCGCACGGGCGAGTGGCGGAACGGTAGACGCAGAGGACTTAAACTCCTCCGGGGGGCTTCCCCTGTGTGGGTTCGAATCCCACCTCGCCCACACCCCCCACGAGGCCGTCGGCTCGTGCTGCTTCGCTTGGATTCTTCCGTGGTGCGGAGGTCCGCCGCGGTTACCGGGGGCTCGAGTTGGCGAAGATCTGGAAGAGGCTGGCCACGCCGTCGCGGCTGTCGGCCCAGATCACCTGCAAGCCCGCGGAGGAGCAGCAGAGTCCACCCAGCAGCTTGTAGCCCAGCCCCGCATACTCCTGATTGACACGGAAGTCCTCGCCGCCGAACGTCTTTCCGCCGTCGACCGAGAAGTTGATGTAGATGTCGCTCGGTACGCCGGGGGTGCCGATTCGTGAGTCTTCCCAGGCCGCAACGATGAGATCGTCGCTGGCGCAAAGCCGTATGCTGCCGCTCTTCCCGGTGGCTGCGGTGATGCGCGTGGCAGACGCGTCCCAGGTCGCGCCGCGATCCTGTGAAGCGTTCGTGTACGCGGTCTGCGACCCGCTGCCACTCGAATCGGTGAATGCGACGACTACGTCTTCGCCGACGCAGCAGATGTCCACCGAGGCAACGTCGGATGCACTGCCCACGAAGATGTTCAGGCGCTTGTCCACGACGGGCCAGGTAGAACCGCCGTCCTGTGACGAGGTTACGTACACGTCACCCGCCCCGAGGCCTCCACTCCCACGAGTGTCGCGCCAGCACGCGTGCAGGTCCTCGGAGTTGCCGCACACTCGCAGGAGAGTCGCCTGGGCGGAGCCTGCTGCCCCTCCCCGGTCGATGCGTACTTCGTCCGCGTCCCAGGTCCACGTGCCGTTCATCGATCCCCGCCGGGTATAGACATCCTCCAACCCGTCCCGTGCATCCAGCCAGAACGCGTGCCACGAGGCACCGGCGAGCAGGATGTGCGGATCGAACGAATCCCCCGACCAGGCCGCGCCCGCGTTGACAGTGACGACGCCGGACGGCCACGTTTCTCCCTGGTCCGGCGAGGTGGACAGAACGACGTCGCCAGGCCCGAATCCACCCGAAGCATCCGGACGACGGGACCAGATGACACCCACCTGATCGCCGGAGCAGGTCATGCGCACCGGACCGCCCAGCCTGCCCGGCGAGGCAATGACATCCAGCGGTTCCGGCGTCGCAAGCCACGTCATGCCGCCGTCGAGCGAGCGCTGGAAGAGCACCCGGGCGCCGCCTGAGG
>JAUXCH010000208.1 GCA_030618975.1 Planctomycetia bacterium | reverse complement strand
GGGGGCGGCGTCGATGCCCAGGACCCGGCAGAGCGAACGCACGATGCGTGGCGAGGGGGGCGGCCGGCGGCGGGACTCGAGCACGGAGATGTAGGAGCCGGTGAGCCCGGCCCTCCGGGCCATGGCAGCCTGGGAGAGGCCGGCCGCCTTGCGGGCCTCCTTCAGGGCGTCGGCGAACGTCTTCGGCGCGGCCACGGCCCCATCCTACGGAGCCGGCCCCACATGTCATCCAAACAGTCACACGAGAAAAGATCTTGACTAACCAGTTAGTGATGATAGGATCCGGGAGTCGGATGCGGCCCGGGTGGTCCGGGCCGGCCGGCCGCGGAAGGATTCGGTAGATCTCGAGGCCGCGCACGGCTTCGGGAAGTCACGGAACGGGGCAGAGGCCAACACAGGAACGGGTCGGACGGGTCGTTTCCCCGGCACCGACTGGGTGCCTTCCAGATCCAACGCCCGTCTCCCTTTGGGAGGCGGGCGTTTTTCGTGGCCCGTTCGCATGCAGTCGGCCCCGCGGCGGAATGTGGCGAAATCGGCCGCTCCCAGGCACGGAAAACGCCTCGAAATGCCGTGGGATCGGCTGTTCGGGCGCAAGTCCTGAAGGTGGCAGGCCGATGGACCCATTGCACGTCGCACTCGGGCACGGTCTTTGGGTAGGAGACCGGGGTCGTACCGTGTGCGACCGATCGCAGACGTTCAGGGACCGACGAACCGACGAACCGACGAACCGACGAGTCGGGAACAGTGCCTGGGTCGTTCTCGTCCAAGGGGATGGGAAGACCCGACGGAACCGAGTGCTGGAGGCGACGCCATGGGGTGGGGTGCGAGCGAAACGAGAGGGCTTTCGTCCGGACGATCGATCGGCCGGGTGGTCGTTCCGACCGTCCTGGCCCTGACCGCTGTCCTCCTCCTGGCCTCGACCGCCGAGGCAGGCCTCGGGGACTACCGCTGCACCGACACCGGCCGGGTCTACTACGGCAACGCGCGCCTCATCCGCAAGCCTGCCGTCTGCTCCGCCGACCGGGTCTACCGCCACATCCCCGAGTACCGCCAGATCCTCGCCGAGCACCTGACCGAGAAGGACGTGCGGTACCACTTCCTGCTCAAGGAAGCCTCGAAGAAGTTCCTGAAGGCGGTCAAGGCCACGGCCCGCGCCGGCGGGTTCGACTTCGTGGCCGAGGTGGGTGCCGTCAAGGTGGTTCGCGACGGGGCTCCGAAGCCCGTGGACAAGACGGACACCGTCATCGCGAAGCTCGGCTGACGGGTGCGGGTGGGGGGCACGCAATGAGCGGGCCCGGGGCCACGCCGTGACCCGGTTCGACCGTCCCGCAGCCCTTCTCCTCGCGATCGTCCTCCTCGCCCTGCCGGCTTCTCTCGCCGTCTCCGCGCGAGCGGACCCGGACCTTCCCGAAGAGGAGGACGGGGCGCTCGAGACCCCGTTCGTGGGGGCGGACGGCGAGATCCGCTCCCTCTTCCGGCCCGAGTTTCGGGACGCGTCGAGGCTCCACGAGGACCTCGCGCGCTTCGGCATCGAGGGCCTCGGGGTGGGTCTGGTCGGTCCGCACGTCGCCGCGGCGGATCCCGCCGCCCCGCCCGTGCCCAGCCGCATCCTGCTGTCCGGACGACCCGAGGTCGTCGCGGAGGCCCGCGAGATCCTGGGGTACCTCGACGTGCCGCGGCCGTCGGTGGTGGTCTCGCTCCTCGCCACCGAGGTGCAGTGCGACTACCTCGGCGAGATGGGCGGGCACATCTCGTTCGACCGCACGGGGGAGGCCGGCCCCCACACGATCTTCCGCGGCCTCTACAGCGAGTTCGAGCCCGAAAGCTACCTCCGCTCCGGCCTCACGCAGCAGCGGCCCTGGCAGGGCACCAGCATCGGCTTCGGCAACGTCGGGAAGGACATCCTCGAGGACGGCGCCTTCGAGATCGTGCTGCGCATGCTGGCGCACGAGCGCCGCGCCGAGTTCCTGGCGTGGCCCACCGTCGTCTGCACGGAGGGGGAGCCGGGCATCATCACCAGCGTGGTCCAGGCCTGGCAGCTCGTCGTGACCAAGAGCTCGCAGACGGACCTCGTCGTCAACCCGCGCCCCGCGGAGACGGGCATCCACTTCGAGGTGCTGCCGATCCGGGTCGGCACCGACGCGGCCGTGCTGGACCTGATCGTTGACCTGAGATTCGCCACGCCCGAAGCAGAAGACGGGGTGGCGGCCGGCGAGGTGGTCATCCAACGGCGCCGGGTGAAGACCCGGCTCACGATCCGCGATCAGGAGTCCCTCCTGATCGGAGGACTGAGGATCCGGCGCCGTGCGGGGGAGAGGCGCGGGTTGCCGGTGCTCAAGGGGATCCCGGGGCTCACCGCGATGTCGAAGGACTGCCTGACCACGGAGCTCATCCTGCTCGTGAAGGCGCGGGTGATCGTGCCCGACCGCGGCGCGGGTCTCTTCGTCCCACCGGGCGAACCCCGCCGCCTCGACGCGGCGATCCGGCGCGAGGCGGCCCGGGAGCGGGAGGCCAGCGGGTCCCGGTAGGGGCCGTTCGAGTCCCGAGGCCGGTGTTCGCCGGCGAGGCCGTGCTCGACGGCCCGGCGGCGCGGGGGGTGGCGCGGGCCACCGACGGCCACCAGACCCACCGCCCCGTCCCGGTCGATCACCGGCATCGTACGCCCTTGCCGCTCCTCCTAGACTCCGCCCTCCATGAGGGACGAAACGCGGACGGACAGGACGTTCTGGGGCCGGGTGGGGGCCCTGTGGGGCTCCCTCGGCGTCGCCCTGTTGCTGGGGTTTGCGATTTGGCGGCTCGCTCCGCTGGCCTGGACGGCGCTCACGTCGTCTCTCTCCGTCCTCCAGTGGATCGCTCTCGTCGTCTGGGTCCTCTTCATGCTCGTCGCCGAGGGCTACCGAGGCTTCCAGAAGGCGTTTTCGCCCCGCGTCGCCGCGCGCTGCCGCCACCTCAGCGATCACCCGACGGCGCTCCGCGTCGCAACCGCGCCGATCTTCGCGATGGCGTTCTACGCCGCATCGCGGCGCCGGCGCATTGCCGCGTTCGCGCTCACCACCGGCATCATCCTCCTCGTCCTTCTAGTGCACCGGCTCGAGCAGCCCTGGCGGGGGATCATCGACGCGGGCGTCGTGCTCGGCCTCGCGTGGGGGCTCGTCTCCCTGGTCGTCTTCTGGATCCAGGCGATGACGCAGGACACATTCTTCGCGTCACCCGAGGTCGAGTAGCGCGCGCTTGGCGGAGATCGGCCGCGCCTTCGCAACAGGCGGGCGCCGACGATCGCCACTTACATGCGTCGGTTCTGTACTCTCAGTCGTCGCGCAAGCGCTTCACCTCGCGGAGGACGCGGGCGTCTTCCTGTTGGCGGGGGACGTCGATCTGTTCCTGGATGTGGAGCAGGCCGTCGAGGCTGATCCCGTTCGTCTGGACTTGGCCGTAGCTGTCCACGACACGGGAATCCCACGCGTTCTCGAAGGATGCACCTCCCAGCGTCTGAATCAGGTCGATGCGGTCGGGCGCGACACCGATCTGGACGATCTCATCGGGGTTGTCCAGAGACATGAGCTTCGGGCTGCCGAGCTCGGCAAGCGCCTGGTTCGTGCGTGTCAGGTTCTCCGGCGTGGGCTCGATCCAAAGGTCCGTGTCCTTCGTGTAGCGCGGCTTCGCGTGGTAGACGAACGCTAGCCCGCCGACGATGAGATGTCTCACCTGGTGCCGATTCAGCAGGGAGAGCATGTCCTCGAAGTCCTGGATCGAGTCCACTCTCGCCCCCTCAACCCTCGGCCTTCTTCGCCTTCACCTTTGCGATGTCGCTTCGGATGGCCAGGAGAGCAGACAAGCGGGCGGCGGGGGTCTGGGCCTGCCAGTACTCGAGATCCCACTTCTCTGCGTCCTCGAAGCCCGTCGCCTTGTGGACGACCATCCGCTCCCGCCGCAGCTTGGATCGTTCTGCGAGTCCCACGGAGAGTAATCCTCTCGCCCTGGTGACTTCCCCGCACATTCTACGCCCGTGAAGGAGGAACGGAGGGGGGGCGAGGTCGCGTCGTGCGCTCACCGGGAACCGTCGGGGAGCAGGTCCCGCGGCAGGCGGGGTTCGAGGAGGAGTCTGGCGAAGAGCTCCTGTTCGGAAGGTCCGCCTTCGTGGGCATTGGCGTCCAGCCACGTCCGCACCAGATCAGGCCCGGCGCTGTACGTGATCGTGTAGCTGCCGTACCGCCTGGCGAACGCCAGGTCGGAGAGTGCCGCTCGGAGCGACAGGTAGGAGTGACGCGCCAGCCAGGACGCGGCTCCGAGGCGGTTCCCATCCGGTGCGAGGAGGCGGTGTGCGGCCTCGGTCCTCGCCCGGTCGAGTCTCTCGACGAGATCGACGATACGCCCGTACATCGCCGCATCCTCAGGTTTCAGTCCGGCCAGCGGGAACAGCGTGTCCGCCAGGAAGGCGTCGCGCTCTTCGCCGGGGAAGACGATGGCTGTGGCCTGGCACGCGGTGCCCTCGGCGATCACGCTCTGCGGGCTGTAGAGCGGATGCACGGAGAACTCGACCCACCCCCGGCCCTCCACCAGGTGCCTCTCCTGGAGCACGTTGAACACGTGGTGTCCGGGGTAGGCCTCGTGGCAGGCGATCACGAGCGCACGCCCGATCGGCATCCTCCCGTCCACGTTCACCTGGACGACGCTGCGGTAACCGCCGCGGTAGTCGTTGAACGCGCCCCACGGCTCGCCCGTGACGTACTCGAGCTCGACCTCCTCCTCGGGCGGGAGGTCGACGAACGCCAGCGTACGCAGCCGTCCCTCGGCAAGCGCCGCCTTCAGCACGCCGTCCAACCGGTCGGCGGGGACCTGAGACGCCATGGTCCAGCTCAGATACCGTTGATCCAGGCTTCCTTCGCCGGGCAGCAGGCCGTCCAGCTCGGCGAGCGCGGCCGCGTTGTCGGTTTCGTCGAACGGTGGCGCGACGACGTCGTAGAGAGCCGCGACCTCCTCGTCGAAGGCCAGCGTGTACCCGTCGAGGCGCTCCATCACGGCTACCAGCGCGTCCAGGTGCGCGCCGAGGAACGCACGGCGGAGGGCGTCCATGCGGTCGCCGGTCTCCTCCGGCAGCGCGTCGAGCGCGCCCCGAAGGCGGCGGCCCTCCGGTGCGATCTCCGAGCGCTCGATGGACCGGCTTGCCTCGCGCCACGCGGGCGGGCCGAAGTAGGAGTCGACGTAGTCCTCGTCGTACCGCCCCGCGGCCAGGACGAGCTTCACGTAGCCCTCGGCGATCTCGCCGATCTCGTTCGTGGTCGCCGCGAGCCTCGGAGGTGGAGCCGGCTCGTGCGGGACCGTGCTCGTCGGCGTGTGCGCACCCGTTCCCGCGAGCACGACGAGCACGGCCACCAGCACGGGAACGAGTGCGAGGGCCAAGCTGCCCGGTAGACGTGTCTTCCGCGATCGCACGGTGAACCTCTCCAGGTCCGGCCCCTGAGGCGCGGTTTCGAGACGCTCCCAAGCGGCGGCACGCCTACGGACCGGATCGGCCCCTAGAATACGGCAATGGCATCGAAGTCGTTCTCCCGTAAGGACGTGCCGCCCGGCGGCTCCAAGGCCGAAGCCGAGCGCAAGGATCCGCTGTTGGGCCGCGAGGTCGCGCGCTGTCGTCTGGAGGCCTACGTGGCCGGCGGCACCAACGCCGTCGTGTACCGCGGAACCCACCTGGGCCTCGGCATCCCGGTGGCGGTCAAGATCCTCAGGACGAAGGCCGCCTCCATGCCTGCACTGGTCGACGCGTTCCGCCAGGAGGCCCGCGCCATCGCGCGCCTCGACGACGAGAACGTGCTCAAGGTCTACGACGTCGTCGACGAGGGCCCGCTCCACTGCATGGTGATGGAGCTGCTCGAAGGGGAGTCGGTGCTCGACCTCGTCACGAGCCGGGAGCGGCTGAGCGTGATCGACACGCTCCGCATCACGCGGCAGGCTGCGCTCGGATTGGCCGCCGCCCACATCCAGGGCATCGTGCACCGCGACGTGAAGCCCGGAAACCTCGTCGTGATGCCCAGCGGCACCGTCAAGCTGGTGGACTTCGGCTTGGCGGTCGAGGAGCAGGCGACGGGCACGCGGGTGGGCACGCCGCACTACATGGCGCCCGAGACCTGCGCTACCGGGCACGCCGACGCGGCCAGCGACATGTACTCGCTGGGCATCACGATGTACCACCTGCTCGTCGGCCAGCCCCCGCACGCCGGCGGCACGCGGGACGAGGTGGTCCGCGCGCACCGGGACGGCGTGCCCATGGATCTCGACGCGGCGCGTCCGGGGCTGGTGCGTCCGTTCCTGAAGCTGTTCACCGATCTCACGGCCCTCGATCCCACCGCGCGGCCCTCCGCGTCCCAGGTCGTCCAGGAGCTGGACCGCATCGGCGGGCGCAAGCTGTCGAGAACGCGCCCCCTCAGGCGCAGGGGGGGCCAGGGCGTCGGAGGTCGCGTGGCCGCCGCAGCGCTCGTGCTCCTGGTGGCTGCGGGCTTCTGGTTCCTCTTCGGCAGGACGCGGAGCGACGGCGGGCCGGCGACGAAGGACGCGCCGCCGCGCGCCGAGGCGCCGGCCGCACCGGCCGCGCCCGTAGAGCCCGTGCCGCCGCCGCCGCCCGCCGCGCCCGATCCGGCCGAGATCGCGATGCGGGAGCGGACGGAGCAGGAAGCCCGGGAGCTGCTCCGGGGCGTGGAGTCGTGGGCCCGCGCGAACTGGCACAACCGATCGGACACGCCGCGCGTGATCAAGCGCTACTACGACATCTCCGGGCCGTACCGCAAGACGCAGGCGGCTGCGGAGGCGGCCGACCGCGTCGCCGAGATCGAGGCCGGCCGACGTCACCCGCACCCGGATCGGGTCTGGACTCCACCCGAGGAGGTGGAGGCCGCGCGGGAGGCCCTGGCTGCGGGGCGGGAGACCGTGCGGGGTCTCGTCGCCCGTCACCGCTACCGCGAGGCGAAGGCCGCCCTGCCGGCCCCCGCCACCGATCCAGACGGCACGCTGGAGGCGAAGCTCTCCGCCGAGCACGCCTATCTCGACGCGCTCGTGGCCTTCCCGGACGGGTTGGCCGCGCGCCTCGAAACCGACGCCCGCGTGTCGCGCGAGCTCGTGACCTCCCGCGGTACGGGCGACGTGGTCGCCGTGGGGGAGGCGGGGATCGAGGTGCGCGTGGACGGCGAGGTGCTGTCGCTAGGGTGGGAGGAAGTCGAACCGAAGGCCGTCGCCCGACTCGCGGTCCGGGCCTTCGAGGACGCGCCGTCGCAGGACGTCCTCCCGCTCCTCGCCTTCTGCGTCGCCCACGGACTGAAGGGCACGTTCTGGCAGGCGAGCATGGGCGTGGATCTCGCGGGGCGTCCCGCCGCGGAGGCGGCCCTGGTCCGCGACCTCGAGGCGCGCCTCAAGTCACGATGAACGGCCTCCCGCCGGCCGGTGTGCGCTGCTAGGCTCCACGCAACCGATCGTGCTGGAGGGTGGAACGTGCCTCAGCGTCTCGTGATTTTCGTCCTGTGCTGGCTGCTCCTCGCGCCGGGACTCGTGGCCGGCGAGGAGGAACGGCAGCCCCCCGCGCCGCGTGGCGACGGCCTGCCGAAGGGGGTACCGGCCGATCTCGACGCGATGGTGCTCGTGCCGGCCGGTCCCGGGGTGGTGGGCTACGACGAGGGGAAGCGCTTCGAGCGGCCCCGGCACGCCGTCGTCCTCGACGCCTTCCGCATCGACGTCTACGCGGTGACGAACTTCCAGTACCGCCGCTTCGTGGAGGCGACCGGTCATCCGGCGCCGCCGCACTAAGTCGGAGGCCAAGCGGGT
>JAUXCH010000840.1 GCA_030618975.1 Planctomycetia bacterium | reverse complement strand
GCTTTGCCGTCTCGCGACTCGTCGGCGCCCCTCCCGGCTACGTGGGCTACGAGGAGGGCGGCCAGCTCACGGAGCGCGTCCGCCGTCGTCCCTACTCCGTCGTCCTCTTCGACGAGATCGAGAAGGCGCACCACGACGCGTTCAACATGCTCCTCCAGATCATGGAAGAAGGTCGCCTCACCGACTCGTTCGGCCGCCAGGTCGATTTCAAGAACACCGTCATCATCATGACGTCGAACCTCGGCGCCGAGGCCATCAAGAGCCAGGGCAGTCTCGGCTTCCAGCCGTCCACGGAGGAAGCCAGCTTCGAGAGCATGCGCGAGGAACTGATGACCCAGGTGGAGCGTCACTTCCGCCCGGAGTTCCTCAACCGCGTCGACGAGATCATCGTCTTCCACCAGCTCACGCGCGAGGACCTGCGCCTGATCATCGACATCGAGACGCGCGGCCTCTCGGAGCGACTCGCCCAGCGGAAGGTCGAGATCGTGCTCAACTCCGAGGCGAAGGAGTTCATCATCGAGAAGGGGTACAACCCCGAGTACGGAGCGCGGCCTCTGCGCCGATCCCTCCAGGGGCTCCTCGAGGACCCGCTGGCCGAAGAGGTGCTCCGCGGCCACTTCCCCGAGGGCACCCGCATCCTCGTCGGCCTCGAAAACGACGAGATCGTCTTCAAGACCGAGCGCATCGAGGAAGAGCCGGCGCCCGAGTCCGGTACGGAAGAGGAGGCCGAGGAGCCCGTCCAGAAGGAGGGGTAGCACCCCTGCGAACCTTGCGAGAACCTTGCGAGCCCGCGCCGGTCGTCCGGTGCGGGCTCGCTTCCTGTGTGGTGTCGCGCGTACGGTGTCGGGCGCGGATCGTGAGCGTTTCGTTTCCGTTCGGTCCGGGCCGAACCGCGGACCCTCGCCGCTCGTTTCGCCCTGGGCCCAAGCCGCGCGCGGGTAGGATCGGGCCGCTTGCGCCTCGGAGCGATGCATGTACGCCAAACTCGCCCTCTCCTTCGCCACCGCCGCCCTGATCCTGGCGGCCGGTGGCTTCCTGGCCGTGTGGAGCCGCCTCGACGACGCAGCGGCGCCGCCCGACGAAGGGCAGGCACCGCCCCTCGAGAAGCAGGGCCGACCGCCCGGCGTCGTACCGGCCGAGCCGCAGGGGCCGACCACGAGCACGAAGAACGGCGACTGGGAGAACCCGCTCGAGACGCAGGACCTCACCGTCAAGATCGACTGGCTGATCCGCCGCATCGAGGAGATGGCCGAGGACGACTACGACTCCTACACCGAGTTCTCGCAGGACCTCTTCGCCATCAAGCGCGAAGTGCGTCAGCTGAAGGCCACCCTCAGGCAGATCGTGCAAGGTCTCGGCCGTGGCCCCGGCGGCACCGCGCGCTTCGGCTGGGCCCTCGCGCCGGCCGACGCGCCGCTGACGCAGGAGCTGAAGGAGACGTACACGACGTCGGCCGCCGAGTACGGCGTGAAGGTGGAGGACGGGCGCGTCACCGTGCGCGGCTTCCTCAACTTCTCGCCGAGGGTCAACATGCCGATCGAGTACTTCATCACGCGGTTCCCCGAGTCGAACCACGAGACGCTCGTCCACCTGATCGGAGACCGGGACCTCGACAAGCTCGAGGAGAACCCGTACATGGCCCTCAAGGGCCTCGCGACGGCGCTCTACAAGGGCATGGTGGCGGCCGGGTTCCGGCAGGGCGCGCCCACGCACCCGGACCCGGAGAGCGACCCCAAGAACCCGACGTGGGTGATGGCGTCCGGCGACACGGTCTACATCGCGGTGCGCTACGAGCGAGACGGCAGGACCCACGTCGCGCGTGCAACCGACTGGATCATCGACCCCGCGATCGGGGCGGTCCTCCCGGCAGACTGCTTCCGCTTCTCCGGCGGCACGCGCGGCGAGGATCCCGACACCGGCGAGGACATCCTCGCGGCCGAGGCCATGGGGCTCCTCGTCTCCGTCTGGCCGACCTATACCGCGCTCGTCGAGGTCGCCCTCGAGTCGTCGCTGAGGAACGACTACACGTACAGCTTCACGCGGATCCCGAAGCGGGAGGGAAGCGAGCCGCTCTACCTCGACGTGATCTTCTCGAAGACGCCCGTCGAGCCGGAGGGCGACGGCGCCCTGCCCCTCGACGAGGCCACCGAGGAGGAGGGCGACTAGCGTGGGACGCGCCCCCGCCACGTGGCCGCTGGCGGCCGACCAACTGGCCCGGCGCGGCCGGCGCCGCGAGCTCATCGGCGCGGGCGTGGGTCCCCTGGGACGGGCCCTGCTCGCCGGCGGCGCCGCCGGCGTCGCCCTGAAGCTGGGCGGCGCGGCGCCCCCCTGGTGCGGCGTCGTCCTCGGCGCGAGCGTCGTGCTGGGTCTCCTCGCAGCGCTCCGCGCCCTCGGCCGGGTG
>JAUXCH010000166.1 GCA_030618975.1 Planctomycetia bacterium | reverse complement strand
CGTGCAGGCGCCCAGGCCGCGGGTCGTGGAGCGGCCCGTGCGGGACGCCCCGCCGTCCGCTCCGGTGCTCCCCGTGCCCGCGCGCCGCGCCACCCCCGCGCCCCGCGCGCTCGGCACCCCGCCGGCGAAGCGTCCGGAGGGCCTCGCCCGGGAGCGGTTCCTCGACCACCCCACGCGCATCCAGGGCGGGTCGATCACCTTCTACTGCCCGCGCCGCTTCGCCGCCGAGATCCGGCTGCAGGGCGAGGAGGTCACGGATCCCCGGCCGGGTCGCCGGATCGCGAACGGGTCGGCGCGCCTGGTCTGCCGCGAGCTCCGGCTCGACGCGGACCGGATCGTCCTGCGGATCCGGGAGGAGGCCGACGCGGCCGTCCAGGTCACGGCCCGCGGCGACGTGTCGTTCGTCACGAACCAGCGGGGCCAGGTCATGCGCCACGAGCACGTGCGGATCCTGGTGATCACGAACGACGGAGTCACCCCGCTCAGGTAGCGGCCGCCCTGCCTCGCGCACCTCGGGGTCAGGTGAAAAAACGCGCGTTTCACCTCGGTGGCACCCCGCCGCCCCGCTTCATCCACGCATCCACCGCTCGCGGTGACCCGAGGCGTACGTGCGGTCGATCCGCCAGCTGTTTCGTGAGCTCGCGTCGCCGACGCCCGTCCGTCTGGAGAGCCCAGAGGAGGATCGACTCCCTGTCGAGGAACGTGCGGCGCAGCGACTCGTAGTTCCCGTTGCAGCACGGTACCCGCTTGAAGGCGCGCACCACGCAGCGCCGGAACAGCCGCGGGAAGGTCACGCGCAGCGGCAGGTCGAGCCAGACGAAGAGCTCCACGGCGTCGAGGTGCGCTCCGCGCAGCGTCCCGTAGTTGCCGTCCACGACCCAGGCGGGGCGCGCGACGACCTCCGCGATCGCCGCCCGCTCCTCCCCGGGCGACGCTTCGATCCACCCCGGCTTCCAGTGGATGTCGTCCAGGTATGTCGGGACGACGCCGAGGGCGCCGGCGAGCCGTGCGGCCACGGTGGTCTTTCCCGCCCCGCAGGGACCGACCACCCAGATCCGGGGCGGAAGCCGGGGAGGGGCCGTGGCGCCTCGCACCCAATGAGGGGAGCCTCCCCGGCCTGCGGCGTGAGGAGACGCGATGCGAAACGAGGACGGCACCCCCTGGCTCCCCGCGGGCCTGTTCGAGGGCCAGACCGCGTTCGTCACCGGCGGCGGGACCGGGCTGGGTCTGGCCGTCTCCCGGCGCCTGGGTGGCCTGGGCGCCAACCTCGTCTGCGCCAGCCGGGACGTCGGCCACCACGAGGCGCTCCTCGAGGACGGCCAGGCGAACGGCTACGAGGTGCTGAGCCTGGAGCTGGACGTCCGCGAGCCCCACGACGTCAAGCGCGTGGTCCGGGAGGCCGTGGAGCGCTTCGGCCGGATCGACGTCCTCGTGAACAACGCCGCGGGCAACTTCGTCTGCCCCACGCTCCTCCTGGCGCCCAAGGGTTTCAAGGCGGTTCTCGACATCGCGCTGAACGGGGTGTTCTACGTGACCCGCGAGGTCGGCCGCGTGATGCGTGACGGCGGTGGGACCATCGTGAACATCAGCGCCCCCTACGCCACGACGGGCAAGCCCGGCGTCGTCCACTCGGCCTGCGCCAAGGCCGGCGTCGAGGCGCTGACGAAGAGCCTCGCCGCGGAGTGGGCCTCGCTCGGCATCCGCGTGAACGCGGTCTCGCCCGGCCCGTTCCACTCCCGCGGGGCCGCCGACCGCCTGTGGCCCTCCGAGGAGATCGAGCAGAAGATCCTCGACGAGATCCCGCTCGGCCGCTTCGGCACCGCGGAGGAGGTGGGGGAGATCGTCTGCTTCCTGGCGAGCGACGCGTCGCCCTGGATCACGGGCAGCATCTGGCTGGCGGACGGCGGGTGGATGCTCCCGAACCCGCTCGTCGAAGACCTGGCAAAGGTCCGCCGCCGCCGCAATGCGGGAAACTGACACCCGGTACAAGTTTCCCGCATTGACAGGCGGCACCGATGACCGGCCGGTGGTTTGCTGAGTGGACAGCCGTGTTCCCTGCGCGCTTCTCCCTGCCTCTCCTGCTCCTCCTCGTCCTCCTGGGCGGGATCCCGGCTCGCGGCGACGAGTACGAGGACCGGCTGAAGCCCGGGCACTGCCGCTGCCACGAGGGCCAGGGCACGTGGGAGTACCTCCGGTCCCCGCTCGCCCGGCCCGAGGAGGCTCCCCGCTGCGGCCTGTTGCTCCACGGGGGCAACTGTGCCCATCGACCGCGCCCCAAGGGCGTGAGCGGCGCCTGCTGGAGCCGCGGCAAGGTGGACTGCTTCTGGCGGCGCCACGCGTACTCCTGGAACATCCGGTGCAGCGAGTGCTGGAAGGCGGACGCGTGCGACGCCTGCGCCGACCTGGTCGGCGGCCCGGACGAGGCCACGCGCGATCTCCTCGAGGAGCGCATCCGGTCCGAGTCGCAGAGCATGCGGCCGAAGATCGTGGTCGCCGTCTCCCCGCACTTCTACGTGGTGACGAACCTCCACAGGAAGGTGAAGGTCCGTACGTACCGCGGCACGTACCGCCTCATGACCGCGCACGAGGTCGCGCACCTCTACGCTCAGCGCTGCGAACAGGCCTACGACGACTTCGAGCACTGGTTCGGCGGTCGGATCGTGCTGCCCAAGCCCATGGCGGTGTACCTCGTCGAGCGCGTGCCCGACCAGCAGCGCATCAGCAAGCGCTACTTCGGTGACCCCGAGACCGAGATGAACTACGCGTTCAACTACACCAACCGCATCGCGGAGGGCTTCTCGGGCAACGGCTTCGTCGTCTGCGCCGACGAGCGCCGCGACGACAACGGGATGCACGGATTCGTCCGCCACATGGTGGGTCACATCCTGTTCTCGTGCTGGATCGTCACGAACGGCTTCGAGGACCAGTGTCCGCGCTGGGCCTGGATCGGTGCCGCGCACTTCATGGAGAAGCTGCTCGAGGTCCACGACGAGTACGCCTGCTTCTGCGCCGGCGAGACGCAGGGCAGCGAGGGACCCCGGAAGAGGTGGCCGAAGCGCGTGCGCGACATGGCCAAACGGGAGATGCCGCCCATCGAGACCTTCTTCGGGCGGAACTCGCTCAGCGACTTCTCGTACAAGGCCCACCTCCGTACCTGGTCGATCATGGACCTGATGCTCCGCGAGGACCGCGACCGCTGGCTCGCGTTGCTGGGCGAGCTGCGAAACGGCGGCCAGGAGGGGGCCGCGTTCAAGAAGATCCTCGGAATCACACCCGACGCGTTCCACGAGCGCTGGAAGGACCGCGTGCTCGGTCGCCGGAAGACGATGGCGGAGATCCGGAGCGACGCGGGCGACCCGGACGAGCCGGGCCGACGCGAGCGCGCGCGCATCCTCGAGGAGGTGGAACCCGAGATCCTCGCCGGCCGCATCCGGGGCCTCGACGTCGTGCAGGACGCGAAGCTCGCCAAGGCCGTGGTGTCGCGGCTCTCGACCGACTCCGACCTCATCCGGGAGACGATCCACCTCGTACTGCTCCGCTCCACCGAGCCGGAGGTCCTCGAGTTCCTCCGCGAGAAGGGCCTCCGCAACCCGAAACCCCTCGTGCGCGCGGGCGTGGCCCGGGTGCTGGGAGCGCTCCGCGACACAGCGTCCCGACCGCGCCTCGAGGAGCTGCTCGGCGACAGGCACTGGCTCGTGAAGGCCGACGCGGCCTACGCCCTCCAGCAGCTCGGCGACCCCGCGTCCCGCGCCGTCCTCGCGAAGCACCTCGACACGAAGGACGAGAAGGCGTGGATGGCGGTGACCGACGCCTTCGCCTCGTTCCCGGGGCGTACGAAGAGGGAGACCCAGGACATCGCCCGTCGGATCTCCGGCAAGCGCTGGCAGGTGCGCCTGACCGCGGTGCGCGCGCTCCGCCGCGTCGGCACCGACGACTGCCTGGAGCCCCTGGTGCTCCAGTTCGCCAGCGAGGACGGCCGGCTCAAGAAGGAACTCCACGCGACGCTGAAGGTCATCGCGCGCGACGATCTCGGCCCGAACCCCGACACGTGGCGGCGCTGGTGGGACCACCAGAAGAAGACGTACGGTGGACTGCCCCAGGACCTGCCCGAGATGCCGGCCAACCCCGCCGACGAGCGCTACGGGGACCCGAACGACGTCCCGGAGGACCAACCGCACTACTACGGTCGCCGTTTCTTCTCCCGCAGCATCTGCTACGTGCTCGACACCAGCGGGTCGATGAAGTTCACGATGAAGATCAAGCCGGAGCAGGTGGCCCTCCTCGGGAACATCCCGACCTCGGGCTCGCGCATGGAGATCGCCCGGGCCGCGCTCGTCGACTCCATCCAGCGCCTGGACCCTCGCACGCGGGTGCGCATGGTCTTCTTCAGCACGCAGGTGCAGGTGCTCGAGCCCGACCTCGCCCAGGCGTCCGCGGCCCACGTGGCCGCCATCCGGCGAAAGCTCGCCTCGGTCGAGCCCGACGGGGGGACGAACTTCTACGGCGCCATCCGGGCGGCGCTCGGCATGCACCAGACCTCGACGCTCGACAAGGCCCTGCCCGAGACGCCGGACACCGTCTTCTTCCTCACCGACGGCCGTCCGACGCGCGGTCAGATCCAGCCCATGCCCGAGCTCACCTCCTGGATGCGCAACGTGAACCGCTTCGCCAAGGTCCGCCTGCACGTGATCGCCCTCGGCGAGCTCAACGTCGACATCGAGGCGCTCCGCACGCTCGCCGAGGCCGGCGACGGCGAGACCATCTGGGTGCAGGAGCCGTAGGAGCGCCCGCGTTGGGAATCCCAATGCCGAAAAGTGGTACCGGGTGTCGATCCGTCGATCCGTCGAACCGACGCGCGCCACGCCCGTTGTGTAGAGTAGGACCGTCCCCGGTCGTGAGATCCACCGTGCGTACCCCTCCCCTCCTGCTGGTGTTGGTCCTCTGCGCCTTGTGCTTCGGTGGGTGCCACGGCCGGCTGAAAAATCCCACCTCCTCGATCGGGAGGACCAACGCGGAGGCGCAGAAGGCGGCGATCGAGACGTATCCCTGGCCCGACTACGTGACGGGCGAGGACCGCGTTCGGATCGAGGACGCCATCAGCACCATCTTCGACGTGGGCGGACGTGACGCCGTCGACTCGGAGCTGCTGCTCGTGGAGATGGCCCGCGAGGCGGACGCCTCGGCGTTCCGCGTCGTCGGTCGTCTCGTCAGCGAGATGAAGACGGTCATCGATACCCACGGTGTCGAGGAGTACGAGGGCAAGTCCCGGATCATGGTGCTCGACCGGATCCTGCGAAAGATCGACGGCATGCAGGAGCGCCGGTTCGGCGAGGAGTACGGGCTCGACATCGACAGCCCGTCCTCGCGCGCGTTCCGCCTGGTCCGCACGTGGAACTGGTGGTACCGCGAAGGGCGCTTCATCCAACGCTTCAAGCCCTGGGATCCCCGCGTCGACTTGCGGGACGACGAAGAGGACGACCCGGACCTGGACCCCGGCCACTGAGGGTGCGACCGGACGGCCGCCACAGGGCCGGTCAATCCGTCGCTTGCGCCTTCGACTCCAGGGTCTCCCAGCGGGCGTAGGCCGCCGCGAGCTCCGACTCGATCCGGGCCAGACGCGACTTCGCTTCCGCGATCGCCCCGCCTGCGCGCTTGAAGAAGGCCGGACCGGCCATCTCGGCGTGGAGCGTCGACTGCTCGCCTTCGAGTCGCTCGATCGTCTGGGGCAGCTCGCGGAGCTCCCCCCGCTCCTCCCTGCTGAGTGCCGGTCGGGGGCGCGGAGACTTCGCCGGTCGCTCCCGTTTGGGTTTGGGCGGCCGCTCCTCGACCCCGCGCTGCCGCATCGCGTCGCTGTAGCCGCCCACGAATTCCCGGATCACGCCCTTTCCCTCGACCACGAACGTGCTCGTCACGACGTCGTCGAGGAGCTCGCGGTCGTGGCTCACGAGCAGGAGGGTGCCCGGGTAGTCGACGAGCAGGTTCTCGAGCAGCTCCAGGGTCTCCATGTCGAGGTCGTTCGTCGGCTCGTCGAGCACGAGCACGTTCGACGGCCGAGCGAAGAGTCGGGCCAGCGCGAGGCGCGCCCGCTCGCCGCCCGAGAACGCGCCGATCGGCCCGCGCGCCTGGTCCGCCGTGAACAGGAAGTCCCGGAGGTACGAGACGACCTGACGTGTCTTCCCGTTCACCTCCACGGTGGGGCGGCCGCCGGTCACGTTGTCGGCCGCCGTGGCCGTGTCGTCGAGCACGTTGTGGAGTTGGTCGAAGTACGCGACCTCCCGGTTGACGCCGAGGCGCACGTGCCCCTTCGTCGGCTTCAGCTCGCCGAGCAGAAGCTGGAGCAGCGTCGTCTTCCCGGACCCGTTCGGCCCGATGATCCCCACGCGGTCGCCGCGCAGGATCGTCGTCGTGAGGTCCTTCACGAACGGCTCGTCGCCCCAGGAGAAGGAGAGGTCCTTCGTCTGCGCGACGATGCGCCCGGATGCCCCGGCCGTCTGGGCCTCCAGGCGGACCGCTCCCGGTAGCTCCCGCCGGTCGCGCCGCGCACCGCGCGCGTCCTGGAGTCGCCTCACCCGGCCCTGGTTGCGCTTCCGGCGCTCGCGCACCCCCCGGCGGATCCAGACCTCCTCCTGCGCGAGCCGCTTGTCGAAGAGCGCGTCCTGCCGCGCCTCGGTCGCCAGAACCTCCTCTTTGCGGTCGCGGTAGAGGTCGTAGTCCGCGTCCCACCGCGTGAGGCGGCCGCGGTCCAGGTCGAGGATGCCCGTGGCCAGCCGGCGCAGGAAGGCGCGGTCGTGCGTGACGAAGAGCAGCGTGCGCCCCTGGCGCCGGAGGAACTCCTCGAGCCACCGGATCGAGTCCACGTCGAGGTGGTTCGTCGGCTCGTCGAGGAGGAGCAGATCCGGATCCGAGGCCAGTGCGCGCGCCAGGAGCACGCGCCGCTTGAGGCCGGCGGAGAGGGTGGCGACGTCGGCCTTCGTGTCGAGCCCCATGCGCGAGACCGACGTCTTCACCGTCCGCTCGAGATCGGCGGCATCGGTCGCGCCCTCGGCGACGGCGTCGAACACCGTCCCCGACAGGGACGGCGGTACGTCCTGCGGAAGGCTCGCCACCCTCAGGCCCGGCGGTCGCAGGATTTCGCCGTCGTCCAGCTCGATCTCCCCCTGCAGGACCCTGAGGAGCGTCGACTTGCCCGCGCCGTTCCTCCCGAGCAGGCAGAGGCGCTCCCCCCGCTCGAGGTGCAGGTCCACGCCGTCGAGCACGGGCGGTCCACCGAACGCGACCGTGACGCCCTTGAGCTGGATCCACGGCATGGGCTACGCGTCCGCCTCGACGACGCGGTCGTCCCCGCCCCGCTTCGACGTGCCGGTCGGCATCTTCCAGTCCGGGTTGATCCGGGCCGTCAGCACGTGGTCCTCCCAGACGCCGTTCACGATCAGCCAGTCCCGCGCGCGGCCCTCGGCCTCGAAGCCCAGACGTTCCAGGACCCGCGCGCTCCGTACGTTCCTCACGCCGTGGTTCGCCATGATGCGGTGGAGGTTCAGGTCACGGAAGGCGAACCCGACGACCAGCTCCAGCGCCTCGTGCATCAAACCCCGCCCCTGCATCGCCTCGGCCACGGAGTACCCGAGGTAGCCGGCGTGAAACGACCCGCGGAGGATCGAGGTCAGCCCCACGGCGCCCAGCACGGTGCGGTCGTCGCCGGTGAGCCCCCCCTCCCGGTCGAACAGGAACATGCGGGCGGAGACGTCACGCCGCAGGGCCTCCCGCCGCCGCTCGGCCTCACGCCACCAGTAGCCGGCCGTCAGGAACGAGCGCGGCTTCGGCGACTCGAATCTGGAAAGATGGGCATCGTTCTCCCGGTAGTAGCGCGCGATCGCCCGCGCGTCGGTCGGCCGCGGCAGGCGGACGAGGACGCGCTCGCCTTCGAGGATGGGATCGTACCGTTGCATGGCGGGGCATCGTTTCCCACCGATCGGGTGCTCGTCAAGGATCGCTCCGTCCGATGCGTGCCACCGGCCGCCCCGGCGGTTGCCTCCCCCACGCAGGAGGGAGCGTACGGTGCCCGCCTCGGCCCAGGGCAAGGCCGCGGAGGTCGTCACCCTGGTGCGGAACCCATCGGGAAGCGCGCGCGCCGCGTCCAGCCCGGCTCCGCGTTGGCGCCCACGTAGAGCAGCACCTCGCGCTCGTTCGCGATCAGCGGCATCCCCTCCTCCAGGCGCGGCGCGACCTGCCGGCACAGACAGTCCGCGCGATCGTGCAGCACCGTGAGGTGCGGAACGACCTCGTCGTGCGCGCCGCCGTAGGGTGGACACTCCGGGTACCGCTCGGCCAGCCGCCTCGTCATGGCCCGGAACCGCTCGACCGGCTCGGGTGCGAGGTAGAGCACGCCCGGAAAGCGCCCCGTTCTCTCGAAGCGACAGGCAAACGACGGCATCTCCGCGAAGAGGGCGCCGAGTTCGGCCAACAGCAGGTCGTCGATCCGCGCCGGCGGGTGGAAGGGCGTCAACAGCGTAACGTGCGGCACCATGCCCCACGCGCCCGACGGATCGTGTCGCTCGCGGTACGCCCCGACGAGGGGCTCCGCCTCGGGCAGGGGCACGACG
>JAUXCH010000081.1 GCA_030618975.1 Planctomycetia bacterium | reverse complement strand
TGATGTTCTCTTCCTAACACCGTTGGCCTCCGACTTGTGAAGGCCACGTAGGAGTAGCGACCGTAGTGCGGCAGCTTCCGGGCGAGGCCCGGGATTGCACCCTCCGTCTCGGTCGCGACCCAGCCCAGGGCCAGCTCCTCGTTCGCCGGGTGGCGGGCCGTGAACACGAACGAGTGACCCGCGCGCGGGACACGCGTCTCGCCGAAGTCCACGCGCTCGCCCTCCACGCCGGCCGCCCACCCGGCGAGCGCGGGCTTCAGCGCTGCCTGCCACCGGTTCCGAGCGCCGAGCACCCAGACGGCGCGATCCGCGGGCAGCTCCTGGATCGCTTCCTCGGTGACGACCTCGACCTGTCCGCCGCCACCCCGCGCCCAGGTCGCCGCGAACGTCTTCCAGGCGGAAGCCAGCGGGTCCGTGCCGGCCTCCGGGAGGATCAGCGTCACGGCATCCGCGCCGAAGAGCTCGCTGAGGGTCGGCGGGGTCTCGGCCAGGTCGAGCCGGCGGAACACGTCGAACTGCGGGTCGAGGTCGATTCGAACCACGTCCTCCGGGAGGTCCAGGGTGCCGCCCTGCCCCTCGGCGCCTTCCTGCCCCATGTGGTCGTCCTGCCCCACGTGAATCGAGTGGACCACCGCGTCCCGGCGGTCCTTCAGCGTGAGCGCGACCGGAACGGTCAGGTCGTAGGCTTCGCCCTCCTGGGTCTGGCGCACGCGCACGGTGCGTCGCCCCCCCTCGCCCTGCTCGACGGCCACCGCGAGGGCCGGCGCTCCCGTGCGCGTCACCCACTGCTCGAAGAACGTCCCGAGATCCTCGCCGGCCACCTGCGAGAAGACGGTCTCGACGTCCGCCCACGAGGCCTGCGTCCACCGGTGCTGCCGGTAGAACGACTGGATCGCTCGGGTGAACCCGGCTTCCCCGAGCCTCCGGCGCAGCATGTGGAACACCATCAGGGCCTTGCCGTATCCGATGGCCTCGGTGGCGCCGGAGTGCCGGGAACGGAACTGGGTCAGGGGAAAGCCGCGCGTCCCGCGCACGTAGTTCCGGTACTTCTTCAGGGTGTCGAACCGGTACTGGACACCGCGTCCCTGCCCTTCCCGGATCAGGTGGTCCGCGAGGTAGGCCGTGAGGCCCTCGCACCAGTTCCCCGACTGCCAGTCCACGTAGACGGAGTTCCCCCACCAGTTGTGCAGGATCTCGTGCGGGTAGGAGGAGTGGAGGATGAACGGCATGCGGATGACGCGCGGGCCGAGCAGGGTGAACGACGGCATGCCGTAGCCGGTCTCCCAGAAGTTCTCGACC
Organism: Planctomycetia bacterium; assembly: GCA_030618975.1. Lineage (GTDB taxonomy): Bacteria > Planctomycetota > PLA2 > PLA2 > JAEUHO01 > JAUXCH01. The sequence continues at coordinate 10,020 of JAUXCH010000081.1, read as the reverse complement.
AGTGCGAACTTCGAGAAGGCGTACGGACCGATGAGGTTCCTGTACATCTCCACGTACTGGGCCGTCGCCTCGAGGTACTTGCCCGCCAGCGTGGCGTCGGGCTCCAGGAGATAGGCCAGCGCCGAGACGTTGCCCGCCGCGCGCTCGAACACGTGATACCGGTTGGCGATGAGGTAGACCTCTTCCATCGGGTGCTCGCACACCCACCCGGATTCCGTCCGCCGACCCTGACTGACGGACTCCCAACCCTCGGGAAGCTCGACGGTGAGCTCGAAGTCGAGCAGGTCCTCACCGAAGTAGGGCACCCACCACGTGGCGCGGGTCAGGACCACGCCTTCCTCGCCGATGGTGCCCGGCGTGCGCGCGAAGGACCGCGCGTACTCCTCCCCCTCCGACTTCGGCGGCTGGTGGACGAAGCCCGCGTACCGGAGCGTGACCACGGGGTGCTCGGGCCAGCTCCCCTCCCGGCGCCTAACCACGTACGCCTCGAGCGGGACGCCCGCGGAGCGGGGGACGTCGGAGGGCGCCTCCTCGAGGACGAGGTCGTCGCCCTCCACCTCCACCCGGAGGTCTCCGTGGAGGCGGAAGCCCAGTCCCCCGTCCTCCGTCGACAGGCCCGAGATCCCTTGCGGGAACGAGACCCGATCCACGACCTCGAGAGCGTGGGCCCCGGGCCGGATCACCACGGTCAGGTCGTGGTGGACCTGGGCACGCGTCTCCTCGGCGGCGGTGGTGGTGACGAGGGGGGTGAGCAACAGGACGAGACCGAGCAGGATGGCGCGCACGAGCGGACTCCGTGGAGACCTGGGAGAGGTCGGGGACGCGAGAGGGAGCTTCACGACCGCATGCCCTTCACGGCCTGCGCGACGTCCTGACCCGTGACGGCGGCCGCTTCCGACTTGAGGTGCTTCATGGCAACGCCGGTCGCCTGGCCGTCGCTCTTCGCGCCGAGGACCTGATCGCGCACGGGCTCGAGGGCCGCCCGGATCTCCTCGACCGACAGGGTCCTGGGCAGGAGCTCCGCGAGGATCTCGACTTCGCGCTCGAGGATCCTGCGCCGTTCTTCGCCCGGACCGGCGGCGAGCGTCTCCTGGTTGGACTTCACGAGCTTGCGAAGCAGGGCGGTGACCGCGTCGTCGTCGAGCGTCTTCCCGGAGCGGCTCTCCTCGCTCTGGACCTCGCCCAGCGCCACGCGGAGCACGTTCTTCTCGATCGTGTCCCCCGACTTCATCGCCTTCTTCACCCGCTCGCGGATCTGGTCGGTCAGCATGGGACGCCTCCTGGAAGAGCCGGATTCTACGGCAGGCAGCCGCGCCCCCCCGGAGGGTGACGCGGCTTCCGGAATCGGGCCGGCCAGGCCACGTAGGGCGGGCCAGACGTGCCGGCCCAGGCAGGACGGCCTACGTATGGCGGCGGTACGCCATCGCCTCGGCCACCCGCTGCTTGGCGAGCGCGAGCGCGGCCTCCTGCGGCATCTGGCTGTGACTCCTGGCGGCCTCGAGGACCGCCGCGGTGTTCTCGCGGATCTTCTCCTCGATCGTCTCGAAGGCGCTCTTCTGGGTGCCGCCGTGGTACTCGACCGCCGCGCAGATCACGCCGCCGGCGTTCGCCACGAAATCGGGCACCGAGACGATGCCGCGGGCGTGGAGGATCCGTTCCGCCTTCGCGGTGCAGGGGATGTTCGCGCCCTGGATGACCGTCTTGCACCGGAGCCGGTGAGCGTTCGTCTCGTCGATGACGTCGGGCCGCGCGGCCGGCAGGAAGATGTCGCATTCCAGGTCGACGAACGCATTCATGGGCAGCTTCTGCCCCCCTGGGTAGTCGGTGACCCGGCCGGTCTCGCGCTTGAGCTCGGTGAGCTTCTCGTGGTCGATGCCACCCGGATCGTGAATCGTCCCGTCGAGATCGGTCGCGGTCACGAGGACGGCGCCCCGTTCGACGAGGAACTTCGCGGCTGGCTGGCCGACGTTCCCGTAGCCCTGGATGGCCACGCGGGCTCCGTCCAACTTCATGTCCGTGAAGTCCTGGACGACCTCGGCGCAGATCGCGCAGCCGAACCCCGTTGCGCCGACCTGGTCGAGGGGAATGCCGCCGAGGACCTTCGACAGGCCGACGGAACGGCCGATCTCGTCGCGGACCCAGGCCATGGCGGTCTCGTCCGTGCCCATGTCGGGCCCGGGGATGTAGCCGTGGAGCGATTCCATGGCGCGGGCGAAGTGCCGGACCAGGGTCTCCTTGTTGGTCGACTTGGGATCGGCGCGAATGCCCGACTTGCCGCCGCCGTGCGGCAGACCGGCCAGCGCGTTCTTCCAGGTCATGGCGCGGGCCAGGCGGAACACCTCCTCCGTGGAGACGTCCGGCGCCATCCGGATCCCGCCGATCGCGGGCCCCGCCGCCGTGTTGTCGATGACCACGATGCCCTGCAGCCCGACCTGGGGCTCGGTGACGTAGCAGATCTTCTCCGGCCCGTACTCGTCGGCGAAGGTCTCGAAGACGTACTCTCCCATGGCAACTCCCTGAGGAGCGCACGCCATGCCACCCTGGGGTCGACGCCGCTCCAGCCTCCGGAGGAGGGATGGTACAGCGTCCGCCCGAACGAGCCCAAGCCCGGCGGGGCTAGAAATCCCAGTTCAGCTGGAAGCCCACGACATCCACGCCGGAGTCGACGTGCCCGAGGAGCGCGCCGGCCGTGGTCGAGGCCAGGTCGATGTTCCCCCGCTCCACGAACACGTGCGTGTAGAAGAGATCCAGCGACCAGTTGCGGCTGAACTGGTAGCCGACGCCGCCGGAGAACCAGACCCGGTCGTTGCCCGGGATGCGCGGAGAGCGCGTGCTGTCCGGGATCGGAGACTGGTCCCAGGCCACACCGCCCCGAAACGACCAGCAGCGGTTCGGCGCGTAGGTCGCGCCCAGGGCCACGCGCCACGTGTCGTCCCAGCCCCAGGGCGTGACCACGTTGGGCTCCGCCGGATTCGCCATGTCGATGTCGAGCTCGTCGAAGCTGCTCCAGCCGGTCCAGGTGACGTCGGCCAGGATCGACCACTGCGGGCCCGCCCGGTAGACGACGCTGAGGCCGGCCGTGTCGGGGAAGGTCACCGAGGTCGACGCGTCCGTGTCCACGAACCGTCCCGTCGCGGCGACCACCGGCGCGGCGGCGGCGGGCACGTCGAAGCTGGCGTCACCCTCGAGATCCTGCGTCACCCGCGAGCGATAGTGCAGGCCGAAGCCCCAGCGCGGACAAGGTTCCCAGAGAAGCCCGCCGTTGTAGCCGAAGCCCCAGTCGTCACCTTCCATGATGACGTGGCCGTCGACCGACTGCGGCGAGCCGAGCGCGGCGCCGAAGTCGATGGCGCTTCCCAGCTTGGTCTTGGCGTACATGGCACTGGCACCCACCGCGACGGACCAGTTCCGGTGGAACTTCCAGGCCACGGACGGGTTGATGTTGACCGTGATGAGCTCGGAGCGGGTGGCGTGGTAGCGACCGATCCACGAGCGGCCCCAGTCCGTCGTCAGACCGAACGGCGTGTTCACCCCGAGACCGATCTTCCAGCAGGGGCTGAGGCTCCAGACGCCGAAGAGGGCGCCGGTGAAGATGGCCTCGTCGGAAGTACCGGTCTCTCCGATGAAGGGCAGCGCTCCCATGGGCGTCATGAGCCGGTACGAGCCGTCGTCCCGGAAGTTGGCGTCGGGGATGATCGCGGACCCGGTCAGGGCCAGCGAGCTGCAGCGGAAGCGCGTCATGGCCGCGGGGTTCCACCAGACGGTGCTGGCGTCGTCACCCGTCGCGCGAACCCCCGCGTTGGCGTTGCCGACCCCCCGTCCCTGCTCGAGCACCTCCACGCCACCCGCCCGGGCCGCCGGGGCGGTACAGACGGCAAGCCCCACGACGATGCAGAGCGTCCACACGGCAATCCGGAACCCGTCCTTCACGGCAGACCTCCTCCTGCGAGCCAACACCGAACCTGCTCCCTGGGCCCAGCAGAAGGGAAGCGGGCGGTGAAGTCAATGGTCCCGCTCGAACGGCCCCCAGAGGATCGCCGTTCAATGGACGGGACGTTGGATTCCGTATCGCTTGATCTTGTCGTAGAGCGTGGACCGATCGATTCCGAGGGCCTGGGCCGCGGCCTTCACGTTGCCGGCCGTGCGCCTCAGAGCCGTCTCGATGACGCGCTGCTCGACGTCGCGCAGGGTCATGTCGGGCGGGGCCGTCCAACCGGCGCGCTCCTCCTGACGCTGGACCAGGAATCCGAAGTCCTCTTCCTGGAGCACGGGCTCCCGCGCCACGACGATGGCGCGCTCGACCGCATTCTCCAACTCCCGGACGTTGCCCGGCCACTCGTAGCCGGCGAGGAGACGGAGAGAGGCGTCGGACACGCCGACGACCTCCTTGCCCAGCTCCACGGAGATTCGCTCGAGGAAGCGGCGGGTGAGCAGGGGAATGTCCTCGACGCGTTCGCGAAGGGGTGGGATGTGGATGGTGATCACGTTCAAGCGGTAGAAGAGGTCGTCGCGGAAGTCTCCATTGTGGACCGCTTCCTGGAGGTTCACGTTCGACGCAGCGACCACGCGCACGTCGACCTCGATCTCCTCGGAGCCGCCCACGCGGAAGAAGCGCCGCTCCTGGAGCACGCGCAGCAGCTCGACCTGGAGCTTCGGCGAGATGTCGCCGATCTCGTCCAGCAGGATGGTCCCACCGTCGGCCTGCTCGAACTTGCCCTCCCGGCGATCGATCGCGCCCGTGAAGGCGCCGCGCTCGTGCCCGAAGAGCTCGGTCTCGAGGAGCGATTCGGCGAGCGCCGTGCAGGGAACGGCGAGGAAGGGCTTGTCGGCCCGCTCGCTCGATGCGTGGATGGCGCGCGCCACCATCTCCTTGCCGGTGCCGCTCTCCCCCTGGATCAGCACGGTGCTCCGCATGCGCGCCACGTTGCGGATGAGCTCGAAGATGTCGTGCATCGTCGGGTTCTTGCTCGTCATGTCCTGGAAGCTGTATTCCTTGGCGAGCCGACGGCGCAGGAGGAGGTTCTCGCGCTGGAGATTGTGCATCTTCAGGATGCGTTCCACGAGCATGGTGAGCTCTTGGGGATTGCAGGGCTTGACCAGGTACTCCTGCGCGCCCTCCTTCATGGCCAGAACCGCCGTGTCCACGGTCGCGTAGGCCGTGATGATGACGATCGCGCAGTCCGGGCGGATGCGACGGATCTGCCGCATCGCCTCGATGCCGTCGATCCCGGGGGGCATCTTGAGGTCCAGGAAGTAGATGGCGTAGTCGACCTGCCGAGCCCGGTCGACCGCCTCCTGGCCGGAGGCGGCGGTCTCGACGGTGTAGCCGTCCTCCGTGAGCCAGACGGCGATGCTCTCGCGCTGGACGGGCTCGTCGTCGACGACGAGGATCTTCCACTGCTGCTTCATGCCGTCTCCTCCTCTGCCGACCTGGACGCCGCCGGATCGCGCGGGGTGCTCAGGGGCAGCCGCACGGTGAAGGTCGTGCCGACCGCGACCCTGCTCGCGACGGCCAGTCTCCCGTCGTGGGCCTCGATGATGCCGTAGACGACGGCGAGACCCAGCCCCACACCCTTCTCCCCCAGCTTGGTGCTGAAGAAGGGATCGAAGATCCGCCCGATGTGGTCGTCCGCGATGCCCGGGCCGTCGTCCTCGACCTGCAGGATCGCCAGGCGGGTCTCGGCCTCGACGCCGGTCCGCACCACGACGGTCCCGGCCCCCTCGATCGCCTCCAGCGCGTTGAGCACCAGGTTCACGATCACCTGCACGATCTGGGATCGATCGCACGAGACGAGCGGAAGCTTCGGATCCGGCTCCACGACGAGCTTCACGTTCTCGAGCTCGCTCCGATGACGCACGAGACCCACGGCCCGGTCGACGACGTCGTTGAGGTTGGTCGGTGTGCGTTGGGGCGAGGAGCGGCGCGAGAAGGCGAGCAGGTCCGAGACGATGCGGCCCGCGCGGGCCGTCTCGTCCGAGATCTGACCGAGGTGGCGTCGGAAGGCGTCCAGGCGATCCGGGGGTACGCCATCCTCCCCGAGGATACGCTGCAGGAACATGGAGAGGTTCAGCACCGCGGAGATGGGGTTGTTGACCTCGTGCACCACACTGGCCGCGAGCTGGCCCATGGAGGCCATCCGGTCGCTCTGGATGAGCTGCTCCTGCGTCGCCTTCAGCTGGGCCGTACGCTCCTCGACCTGCTCCTCGAGCTCCTCGGTGAACCGCTCGACCCGCGACCGCGCGACCCACAGGTGCTTGCGCATGTCCTCGAAGGCCGCCCCGAGCTCCCCGAGCTCGCTCGCGGATTCGATGCGGATCGGCGTCTCGAGCTCCAGGTTCGCGATGGCGCGCGCGCCTTCCCGGAGGCGGCGGATCGGGCGGCCGACGAACCGGTGCACGAAGAACGCGATGAAGGCCGCAATCACCGCGCTCTTCACCAGGGCCAGGACGAAGGCCTTCCAACGGAGCACGGCGAGCTTCGTGTCCAGGTCGTCCATGCTGAGGGCGACGTCGAGGAGCCCGAGGACCTTGACGCCCGCGTCGTGGGCGTGGCAGTCGGCCGTGCTGCACCCGGGCTCGTTCGGGATCGGAGTGACGATCGCCATCCGCCGGCCGCCTCCCTCCGTCGTCCAGAAGCGGGACCTCACAGTGGGCTCCACGTCGACGCGCGGCGGATCCGTCGCGTGGCACACGCGACAGGTCGGCGAGTCCACGGTGAGACGGTCCTCCGACCCGGCGATCGTCTCGAACGACACGCCGCCCGTCCGATCGAGCATGCGGATCCACTCGACGCCCTGCTCGTCGCCGATGGCCTGCATCACCTCGTAGGCGTCCTCCTTGCGGCCGGCGCGCATCGCGTGCCAGGTGGCGCTGATGACGCTCCGCGAGAGCTGGTCGGCGGCGGTGATCCTCTCCGCCGTCAGCTGCTCCTCGAGCTCGCCCGTGCTGAGCAGCGTCGAGATCAGGCAGCCGACCACCACGAGGAGGGTGGTCCCGAGGATGAGACGAGGCGCCAGACGCCGCGGGAGGAGGGACATCGAGACTCCCGTCGGACCGCGAGCAAGGGGCGGGCCGCAGCCGAGATCGAAGGGGAATTCTACCTCTGTGGCGCCCTGGACCTCAGGACCGAACGGTCGAGTCGGGTCCGCGGAGGCGCCTGATATCCGCCTTCGCGGATGCGTCTGGGAGGTGCCCGCCAGGCGTCACGGGGCGTCCGCCGGACCGGTCGGGAATCCCCACGCGCGCGTCGGTGAATCCCACACGTCCGAATGCCACAAAACTGCATCCGTGAGGGCACATTGAACCGAACCTGCGCTCACCCAACGAGTTGGGGAAATCCACATCCACGGGCACGAGTCGGGCATGGGACGTGCCATGTCCCGGGTATCTCGAGCACCTGGGCTGTCCAGGGCTCCCAGGAGACGACGATGTTCGGACCTGCCTTGATCGGAGCCGCAAGCACACCCCTCGTGATCCTCAACGTGGCGCTGGCTCTCGCGTGTCTGGGCTGTGTCGTCGCCGTGACCGTCGCCGCCTGGCTGGACGTACGCGAGCGACGTCAGTGGCGCGCGATGGTGCCGCCGTGCTGGCCGCCGCCGGGCATCGACCCCGCGGACGCCTACGCAGAGGAACTTCCTACCACCACCTCGAACTAGAAGCTCCGCCCCGTTCCAAGCACCGACACCCACTCTTCCACCCCGGGAACAACGAATGAAGACCGAACCTGTCGGACTCCTGTTCGACATGGTCCGTTGTGCCGGTTGCCGGAAGTGCATCGAGGCCTGCATGGACCTCCATCACTTCGAAGGCGACCCCAAGCACGTAACGGACCTCTCCGCGACAGCCTACACGTCGATGATCGAGAAGGACGACTGCTCGATCCGCAATCTCTGCCGGCACTGCCTCGAGCCTTCCTGCGTCAGCGTCTGCCCGGTGGGCGCCTTGCAGAAGACCGAGCTCGGCCCCGTCACCTACGACGTCGACCGCTGCATCGGGTGCCGCTACTGCATGGTGGCCTGCCCGTTCAACATCCCTCGCTACGAGTGGGACAACCCCGTCCCGGCCATCCAGAAATGCGACATGTGCGTCGACCGGCTGAAGGCCGGCGAGAAGCCTGCCTGCGTGGATGCCTGCGACTACGAGGCCACGCTCTTCGGTACCCGGACGGAGTTGCTGGCCGAGGCCAGGGCGCGCATCGCTGAAGATCCCGACGACTACTACGATCACGTCTACGGCGAGACGGAGATCGGCGGCACGTCCGTGCTCTTCCTGGCCCCGAAGCCCGAGGAAGCCCTCGGCTACAAGGAAATCCTGGGCACCGAGCCCCTCCCGGGCCTCACGCTCAAGCAGCTCAACCGCGTGCCCAGCATCGTGGTCGGCGGCGGCGCCGCGCTGATGGCGATCTGGTGGATCACGAACCGCCGCGACGAGGTCGCGGAGGCCGAGGGCCGGGTCCGGCCCGGCGGGCCGAAGGGAAGCGCAGGGAAGGACGACCACCATGAGTGGAACTAGCGCCCTCACGCCCACCACGAAGCCGCCGTATCGGCTCGGTTTCTGGAAGGGCATGTTCTTCCTGCTGGTCGCCGTCGGCCTGGTCGCCACGATCATCCGGATGGTTTCCGGACTCGGAGCGGTCACGAACCTCTCGGACCAGTACCCCTGGGGGCTCTGGAAGGGGTTCAACGTGCTCGTCGCCATCGGACTCGGCGGCGCGGGCTTCACGATCATGGGCACCGTGTACGTGTTCAACGCGAAGCGGTTCCACTCCATCGTGCGGCCCACCGTGCTCATGGCCTTCCTGGCCTACGCCAGCGCGGCGGTCTCCCTCATGATCGACATCGGACGTCCCTGGACGATCTGGCACCCGCTCGTGATGTGGAACCCCCACTCCGTCCTGTTCGAGGTCGCGTGGTGCCTGATGCTCTACACCTGCGTGCTGACGCTCGAGGGTTCCGGCATGCTCTTCGAACGCTGGGGCTGGAACCGGTTGCTCCGCCTCCAACGGATGATCACGCTGCCCATCGTCATCGTGGGCGTGGTCCTCTCGACGCTCCACCAGTCCTCCCTCGGCGCGCTCTTCCTGATCGTGCCGGGGAAGCTCCACGCGCTCTGGTACTCCGAGATGCTCCCGCTCCTGTTCTTCGTCTCGGCGATGGGAATGGGGCTGGCGATGGTGATCATCCTGTCCAAGCTCTCGGCGCAGGCCTTCAGGCGGGCGCTCGAGGTGCCGGTCCTCGCGCACCTGGCGCGCGTCCTCCTGGCCGTGCTCTGGGTGTACGGCGTGGCCCGGCTGTTCGACATGGCCCACAACGGAGCCTTGCCGCTGGCCTTCCAGCCGACCTACGAGGCCCTCATGTTCCAGATCGAGATCATGCTGGGCGTAGCGCTCCCGATCGTGCTGCTGGCCTCCCCCGCGCGCAGGGCCCGCCCGGGCATCCTCTACGCCGCCGCCGTGTGCGTGGTCTTCGGATTCATCCTCAACCGGCTCAACGTGAGCATCACCGGATTCGAGGCGGCACAGGGCGGCCACTACGTGCCGGCCTGGCCGGAGGTCTTCATCACGCTGATGATGGTCGCGCTCGTGTTCGGCGCCTTCTCCTTCGGGGCCCGGTACCTGAACGTCTACCCGGAGATGAAGAAGTCCGGAAGGCAGCCGGGTCTCGAGACGGCCCGGACCGCGTACCGGCCCACCGAGCTCTCCGAGCTCACCGAGTTCACCGGGCCCACCGAGTTCACCGAGTTCACCGGACCCACCGAATCGGTCGAGCCCGCGTGGCACAGGCGGCTTCCGACGGCGGAGATGGTCCGTCGCAACTGATCGAGCCTCGTCCACCCCGGCCGAGGCTCGAAGCGCCGCCCCCCGGTCACGAAGACCGGGGGGCGGCTCCGCTCTAGCCCGCCCTGCTGGCGGCTTTGCTGGTGGGTGAGGGTCTCCAGGTCCGTTAGAGGTCACCCTCTACCCCCGTTTCAGGGCCCTTTCCATCGCATCGGCGGACGACTTCCCGGCGCCGGGGGCGAAGT
>JAUXCH010000996.1 GCA_030618975.1 Planctomycetia bacterium | reverse complement strand
GTCGCCGAAGACGTAGGTGGACACGCGGCTGTAGAGCGCGCCCAGACCGTCCATCGCGAAGAACTCGTCGCCCAACATGCCCGGCGAAGGACCCATCCAGATCTTCTCGACCGTCTCCAACCGCCGACCCCGAAAGAGGTAGGTGGACTCCGACTCGCGCGCCAGGGGGTGCGCCTCGCAGGCCTCGGGCACGGCGTCGAGGACGTCCCGCCGGTAGCTCCCGACGCCGTCGACGACCAGGACCGCCCCCTCGCGGAAGGGCGACACGGCGAAGGCGCTGTAGGCGTGGGCCAGGTGGTGCGAGCACACGGTGACTCGAGGCGGCTGGCCGAGAAAGAGGGACGACGTCTCGGCCTGGGCCCGCTCCCGCGGGGTGAGCTGCGGGGGGTTGTGCTCCTGGAGGAGCCGCACCTCCATCTCCGGGACGGGAAGCATGTAGGCGTTCCTGACCACCAGATCCACCCGGTCCAGGTCGATGCCCGCCGCCTGCAGGCAGTAGTCGACCACCTCCCGGTGGAACCCCGAGTCGTGCTTGACCCGGGTCAGCCGCTCCTTGGAGATCGCCACGACGATCTCGCCGTCCCGAACGAGGCACGCGCTCACGTCGTGGTCGTAGGCATTGATGCCCAACACGTAGAGGGATTCGCCTGCGCGCATATGGGCGCGGTTCTACACCGATCCCGGCCGGATCGATAGCCGAGGGCCGGAGAGAAGGCGGCCGTCCGGCATCAGAGCCACTCGGGGTCGTCGACCGTCCGCTCCGTGCGGTTCGCGCCCGTGTTGAGGGTCGAGGCCGGCTCGAAGAGCACGACGTGCGCCTCGTCGGCGGCGACGGGCTTGTGCTCGACGCCGCGGGGCACGACGAAGAGCTCTCCCTCCTCGAGCCGGACCGCGTCCCGGTCGGTACCGCGGAGAAAGATCGTGAGGCTCCCTTTCACCACGAGGAACAGCTCGTCCTCGTCCTCGTGGTGGTGCCAGTCGAACGCGCCCTCGAGCTTCGCCACCTTGACGTGCTGCCCGTTGAGAGCGGCCACGATCCGCGGAGACCAGGTCTCCGAGAACCGCGAGAACGCGTCCTTCAGGTTCACCTTGTCGCGCATCCCCGCCTCCGTTCTTCCTCGTCTGGCTTCGTCGGCCTCGTCCGCGTCAGGCACCCGCCTGTTGCAGGGCCTCGACCGCGAGCTCGAGGAAGTCGTCGAGCGACAGCCCGAGACCCTCGCAGCGCAGGATCAGGTCCCGTTCCACGTTGGCCGCGAACTTCGGGTTCTTGAAGCGCTTCCTCACGCTCTTCACCTTCAGGTCCCTGACGTCCTTCGAGGGCAGCACCTGGGCCGCGGCGTGGACGAGCCCCACGACGGCCTCGGCGCAGGACACGGCGTGGTCGAGGCGGCTGACACACCGCACGCCCGTAGCGTGGAGCCCCTTGTCGTTGTGCGCGCAGATCGCGTGGATGCCGGCCGGGTGCCCACCCTCCGTGCGCAGGACCTCGGCCGTCGCCAGACAGTGCTTCTCCGCCTCCTTCACGCGGTCGAAGTCGAGGTTGTGGAGGAGCCCGAGGAGACGCCAGGCCTCTTCGTTGGCGCCGAGGCGACGCGCCAGCGCCCCCATCACCCGGCTGGACTGCTC
>JAUXCH010000587.1 GCA_030618975.1 Planctomycetia bacterium | reverse complement strand
GCGCGAGAAGACCGAGATCCAGCCGGGCACGAACCGCCTCCGCCTCGAGCTTCCGCCGCTCTACGAGGTCGAGATCCAGGGCGCGACGGGCACGGTCTGGATCCGCTCGACCGCGAAGGGCCGGCGATTCAGCGCCAACGTCCCGGTCACGGGGAAGGGCCGCGCCACGGTCGACGCCCTGCCCGCGGGCGAGTACGAGGCCCGGAGCGGAAGCCGGCGCGCGAAGTTCACGCTGCCGGGCGCCACGACCGTGCAGTTGGAGTAGTCCCTCCCCCGCGTACGGTGCCTGGCACCGTACGCGGGGGAACGGCACGGGGTGCGTCGCCGCTACGGGTGCAGCCAGGTCTGCCAGCGGTGGTAGGCGACGTTGAGGAGCGGGACGAACTCCGTCGTCCCCTTCATGTTTCCGGACTGCGTCGGATGGCTGTCGCCGCCCGAGCCGTAGTCCGAGAAGTCGTTGCCGTTCGACGCGCTGTGCTCGATGACGCCGCCGTGCAGGCGGTGGTGGTTGTCGACGTCGGTCAGGACGTTGAAGAAGTCGAAGACGGCGACGTTCTTCTTCTCCCAGTTGCCCTCGACGAGCCAGGTGTGCACGATCCAGTCGTTCAGCGCCCGCGCGTTGGCGGCATCTTGAAGGGACGTCGCGCTGAACACGAGGGGCGGCGCCGTGACGATCACGAAGAGCTTGTCCGTCTTCGTCTTGAAGTACGCGAGGATCTGCCGGTAGACCTCCTTGCAGTTGCTCAGCGTGTGCGCGGAATGGGCTGCGGGCTGGCCCCAGAGGGCCGACGGCGGCTGAAGATTGTCGGACTGGACCGCGCTGTTGGGGTAGCACGACTTGACGAGGATGACGTCGTTCTCGCCGCCGGGATCGGTGATGGGCGTGTAGGAGGCAATCCGTACGTTCGTCGTGTAGGGGGCGCCGCAGATGTTGTCGCGGATCGTCCCGGCGCCCGCCTGCGCGGTGGTGTCCGCGAACCAGGTGTACCAGTGGCCGATGTCGGTCTGGCTCCCGATGTCGGGGTTGTGCGGGGCGTCCCAGCTGTAGGACACGTCGCGGACGTAGTAGTTGTTCGCACCGAGCGTATTGCCCAGCACTCCGTCGTTGGTGTTCAACCAGTTCGTCCTGCACGAGTGATGGACGAACACCAGGCGCACGGTGTCGACCGGCGGCGTATCGTCGAGGGCGGGGGGCGTGCCGCTCGAGATGAAGTCCACGCCGGTGACGTCGGCGTCCACGACGACCACGATCCGGCTCGGTGGGTTGAAGGTCACGTCCTCCAGCACGGGCGTGACCGAGTAGGTGCCGGCCGCTACGGGCGGGAACGCAAAGGCGCCGAAGCTGTCGGACTCGGTCTGGGCGGTCCCTTCGCCGCCCTGTTGGAGAAGCACGCGCTCGACGGCGTCCCCGGTGATGGTGCCCGAGATCACCCAGGTCGGGGGCGGCGGCCCCTGCTCGCCTCCACCGCCGCCGCAGGCGGCCAGCAGCAGGGGCAGGAGGGCCCAGGCGACGAGGAAGGTCACAGGTCGGCGCATACCGCTCCTCCGATCCCTTCGCGCAGCCCGCACCCAGCCTACCGCGACCTCCGGTCCGTGGTCCCCGACTACCTCGCCGGAAGGCGCCGGGCGGTCACGAAGGCGTGGATCTCCTGGCCGACGCGGTCCTCGCCCCAGGTCTCGACCTGCTCGCGGTAGGTGAGGACGAGCGTCTCGCCTGCCGGGGTGACCGGGAAGGTCCCGGCCCATTTCGTCGTGCACATCAGGGGCCGGACGCTCTCCACGTCGGCGCGGATCTCCCACCGGGCCTCGACCTGGTACGAGAGGACGGCGGCGGCCACCTTCAGCTTCGCCGTGCAGCCGGTCATGAGAGGAGCGCTCTGCCAGCGCTCGTTGTTGAAGTCCCGGCTCTGCATCTGCTGGATCTGCCGATCGCGGGTCTGGCTCGCGACGGCTTCCAGGTCAGCGAGCGCCGTGATCCGCTGGTCGAGCAGGAGCGTCGTCTTCCCGCGCGCCTTGAGCTGTTTCAGGAGCTCGGGCCACGGGGTGGTCGTCGTGCAGGAGCCGTCGGCCTCCCAGGGCGCCGGCGTCTCGACGGCCTCGGGCGTCGCGGCGTCGACGCGGACCACGCGCACGTCGAAGACCCAGGTTTCGACGGCCGGGGCGATCTCGCCCTCCTCGCCCCGCACGCTCGGGGCGAGCGCGCCGGCCACCAGGCAGATCAGGGTCACCCCGAGGAGCAACTTCTTCACCATCGCGACCTCCTTCTCCACGCAGGGCGCGTCGGCCACGCCGGCCACGCCGGGTCCGCAGCATACCCGGGCTCGCTCGACGGTGCCGCCGGGTATGCTCCGCCCTCCCATGGCACGGCGCGTCCTCCACCTGCTCTCCCAGCGCCCGGGCCGGACGGGCAGCGGGGTCACCCTCCAGGCGCTCGCGCGTGAGGCCGCCGCGTCGGGCTGGGAACAGGCCGTCTGCGTCGCCACACCCTCCGACGACCCGCGTCCGGCCCTCGAAGGCGTACCGGACGCGCGGCTCCATCCCCTGCGCTTCGGCGAGCCGCCGCTCGACTTCGCGCTACCCGGCATGAGCGACGTCATGCCGTACGCGAGCAGCCGCTGGCGCGACCTCTCGCCCGCGCAACTGGACGCGTACCGGGAGGCCTGGCGGGCGCACCTCGCTCCCGTCCTCGAGACCTTCCGGCCCGACGTGATCCACGCCCACCACGTCTGGCTGCTGAGCGCGCTCGTACGCAACCTGGCGCCGCGCACGCCGCTCGTGGTGCACACGCACGCGACGGGGCTCAGACAGATGACGCTCTGCCCCCACCTCGCCGACGAGGTCCGCGAGGGCGTCTCGCGCGCCGACCGCGTGCTGGTCCTCACGCACGCCATGGGGCGACGTGTCCGCGAGGTGCTCGGAATCGACGAGCGGCGGATCGCGGTCGTGAGTGCGGGCTACCGAGAGGGGCTCTTTCACGCGGAGAGCGGACTGCGGCCTCCTCCCGGGGCGATCCTCTACGCGGGGAAGTACAGCCGCGCGAAGGGACTACCCTGGCTGCTCGACGCGTTCGAGCGGCTCGCCGCCGACGACGAGTCGCTCACCCTGCACGTCGCGGGGAGCGGCGAAGGCGCGGAGGCCGAGGCCCTCAGGCAGCGGATGGCCTCGATGGCGCCGCGCGTGGTGATCCACGGGCACGTCGAGCAACCGGAGCTCGCCGCGCTCATGCGCCGCTGCTCGCTGTTCGTCCTGCCCTCCTTCTACGAGGGCTTGCCCCTGGTCGTCGTCGAAGCGGTCGCGTGCGGCTGCCGCGTCGTCTGCACGGATCTGCCGGCCGTGCGGGAGGAGCTCGCGCCGCGCCTCGGCGACGCGCTCGATCTCGTGCCCCTGCCGCGGATCGAGGGCGTCGACGAGGCGGTTGCCCAGGACCTCCCCGGCTTCGTCGATCGCCTCGCCGCCGCCCTCGAGAGCGGGATCCGCGCCGTGCTCTCGCCGGAGGCGATGCCCGACCTCTCCTCCTTCACCTGGCGCGCCGTGTTCGAGCGGGCGGAGCGGGTCTGGGAGGAGGAGGCGACGACCGGGGAAGGCGACCCGGCCCGCCCCCCGGGGCGGTAGACTCGCGGCGCCGAAGGGGCGGCGGGCACCCGGCCCCGGTTTCATCCCGCCCCGCCCGTCGCAGGGAGCAGACCATGGCCCAGGGCAAGTGGACCGCCAACAAGATCGCTCGACTCGTCGGCCTCGGGCTGATGGTGGGCGGGTGCCTCTTCGTGCTGTTCTGGAATCCGCCGGAGAAGGAGGTCGAGCGGCCGAAGATCATCCGCCCCGCGAAGCTCCACGAGCTCGAGACCGTCGTCAGCGCCGAGGGCGACGCGAGTGACGTCTTCGCCGACCAGATCGCACGCCACGCGGAGGAGCGGG
>JAUXCH010000474.1 GCA_030618975.1 Planctomycetia bacterium | reverse complement strand
CTCTATGATCTCTCACACCCAGGGCTGGCTGCACTGCGACATCCCGGGTACCGACGCCTCCGGTGCGGTGAAGGCCCTGATGGACGATCTGCACGATGAGTTCACCAGTGAGCAGATGCCCAACCGTGTTCACATGACCACCTCCTGCTGCCAGATCAACTGCGGCGGTCAGGGTGACATCGCGATCAACATTCAGCACACCAAGCCGCCGAAGATCGATCATGATCAGGTGGCCAATGTCTGCGAGCGCCCCACGGTGGTGGCCCGCTGCCCGGTAGCGGCTATTCGTCCCGCCATGGTCAACGGCAAGCCCTCGCTGGAAGTCGATGAGAAGAAGTGTATCTGCTGCGGTGCCTGTTTCCCGCCCTGTCCGCCGATGCAGATCAACGATCCCGAGCACTCCAAGTTTGCGATCTGGGTAGGGGGCAAGAACTCCAACGCCCGCTCCAAGCCGACCTTCCACAAGCTGGTCGCCTCCGGTGTGCCGAACAATCCACCGCGCTGGCCGGAAGTGTCCGAGGTCGTGCTCAAGATACTTCGAGCCTATAAGGCGGATGCCAAGGACTGGGAACGTATTGGAGAATGGGCTGAGCGTATCGGTTGGCCGGTTTCTTCTCGTCGTCCCCCACTCGCCAGGCGTACACGCGGAGGCCGTCCAACTCCGTTTCCCCCGTCAGCTGCACGTGGAGCGCTCCGCCTTTCGGAAGACGGACGGTCCGCTCGCCGCCGCCGATGAGATCGACGCGCACGCTGGTGTACGCGTGGCCGTGCGCCACCGCGCAGAAGTAGAAGTCGTGCGCATCTTGCAGTAGCCCGGCGGCCGGCACCACGAGAGGAGACAGGCCCTCGGCAACGAGGATCTCGCTTGGCTGGAGCGCGCGACCGGGGTGCTCGTACCAGCCGCCGGACCTGGGATGCACGAGCCGTACACCGGACAGCGGAGCACCGGTCCCGGCATCCAGGACGTGGAGGAGCGTCCGCGGGAGGAGCTCCGCGTGGAGCCGAGCCGGATCCATCTTCGCCAGGTCGAGGCGGTCGTTCAGCAAGGCGTATCGCCCCTCCATCTCGAACCGGAGGGGCGTGACCCTCCGGTAGGGCGCGGATTCCATGGCCCATGTGCCGCGGACGACCGAGACGGGAAGGACGCGGTCCTGCCAGTCCATGGGTTCGTCGTCGCGGTCGTCGTCGCGGTCGTCGTCGCGGTCGACCGAGACCCAGAGCCGCCCCGTCGGCTCAGGCACGGGTTGCCCCTGCTCGTCGAGGAGACGGACGGTGCCCCGCAGCGGTCTGCCCGGTGTGCTGGAGTCCTCGGGATCGTCTTCCTCGCCTCGGGGATCTTGCGCCGCCGAAGCGGAGCTCGAAGAGGGGGCCCGGTCCGGGCTGGGATCCAGTCCGCGCAGTACGGCCGCCGGTTGTGCCGCGGCAGGCGAGTCGTCCCGTCCGATCGAGGCGTCGTGCGCCGCCCCGGGATCGGTGTCCACGCGGCTCAGGGCAAGGAAGACGAGGATCCCACCGAGCAGCAGGGCAACCCGCAGGGTCCATCTGCTCCGCACCGGGCTCTCCATGGGGGTCAACGCAGGTACGGCTCGGTGATCTCGGCTGGACGGTCTCGCCCACGCGACATCCGGAGGCATGCCGCCGGCGTCCCCTGAAAGGCACTCACTTCTTCACCGGCTCCTTCAGCGCGTTCAGGTCGAGGCGGTACAGGTAGGAATCGCCGAGGAGGCGGACCAGCACGCCGTACTCGCCGGGCCCGATCTCGCCGGCGGCGAGTTGGTAGGTCGCGACCCGGTCCTCCGAATCGGCTTCGGGAGTCTCGCCACGCCAGCGGAGCGTCCCCGCGTCGTCCACGAGGAAGAGCTCGCCGCGCTCCGTCGTGACGGCGAGCAGGCGTGGCCCGCCCTGCGGCTCGAGCAGGGCGAGTCCCTCGATCTGGACCGGGAACACCACGTTCCAGATCGTCCTGCCCTTCCCGTCGATGCGGCGAAGCGTCGGAAGGTCGCCCTTGTGGACCTTTCCCGCGAGCACGAGGGCGGGTTTCCCCTCCGAGTCGGGAAACAGCACGCCGTGTCCGACGTAGATGCCGAAGGTACGCGGCGTGGCGTAGTGGACGCCTACCTGCTTGTTCGTGTGTCGGAAGACGACCGCACCACCACCCACCGCCAGGACGTAGCCCGGCAGACGCGGGTGCGTGCCGAGTCCGTAGAGCACGAACTGACGCGGCACGTTCCAGAGCGGCTTGCCCTCCAGGTCCACGGCCACGAGGCCCGTATCGCCGCCCGCGGCGATGGCGAACCCGATCGGCCCGTCCTGGCCGTGCAGGACGACGACGTCCTTCAAGAAGCGCTCGGGGGTCTTCACCCGCCAGCGCTCCAGACCCTCCGCACTCCACGCCACGACGGTCTGCCAGCTCTTCTCCGCTTCCCTGTCGTCGACCAGACCGACGAGTTGCAGCCCCCCCGCCGGAATCGGCGCACACGCGAGCGCGTGCAGGTCGTACGGCATCGGCCACCTGGCAGGCTCCGCCAGGTCGCCGGTCGTGATGCAGAGCTCCCCACGGTCCCCGAACGACTCGAGGCCGGGCCCGAAGCCGGAGACGAGGCGCGGCTTGCCGTCGAACCACGGCATCGCAGCGACGAAGTCAGGATCGCGACGTCCCTGGGTCGGCAACACGACGGCCTCGCCGAGAAGCTCCGGCCGGAGATCCTCGGCGGGGAAGTCGAGATCCGGTCGCTCGACCTGGGACTCCTCGCCCGTGAGCTCGCGGAGCGCCTCGGCGGCCGCCACGCGCACGTCGAGATCCGGGTCTTCGAGCATCGCACGGATGCGCGGCGCGGCGCCCACCCAGCCCATCGCAGCGCTGACCTTCGCGACGCGCGCACGGAACGTCCCCTTCGCATACAGCCACACCGCGTCCTGGAATCCCTCGTGCTCGTCCAGATGGGCGAGGAACGTGGGGTTGTGCAGGTAGGAATGGGTCTCGAGCGTCATCAAGACCATGTAACCAGGCAACGACGTCTTGCCCGCCAAGAGGGTGACGAACAGGTCGGCCGCTTTCTTCGTGCCCACGACTTGCACGGCGCTGCTGATCCGATGCACGTGTCGGACACCCTCCGGATCGTCAGCCAGCGCGCGCAGCCGGCCGAGAGCCGTATCACCCCACGCCTTGAAGCGGGCCTCGCCCGGCTCGTCCTCCGGCCCTGCGAGGTACGTGCGGAGCGCCTCCAGCACTTCCTCGCGCGAGGGTTCCTCGTCGGCTGCGCGGACGCTGGCCGGCGCGAGCAGGACCCAGAGGGCCAGGACGACGACGCGCAGATTCATGCATTCACTCCCGCGTGATCCGCGCATGGATCGTCGCACGCTTCACCTGGAGGCGCAACGCAGTGGGGCGCGTGCGCTACAGGTCGAAGAAGACCACCTGCAGGAGCACCATCGCGCCGGTCATACTGACGCTTCCGCGCTCGTCGGTGCCGCAGGATGCGGTCCACGACGTCCGGCCTCGTGATCCAAGCCACGATCACATCTCCTCGCCGCAGCACCTGCACATCAGGGGATCGACCTCGACAGGGTTTCGGGAAGGGACCGCTCCTGCTGCTCTGCGATCAGCCTCTCGAGCGTGGCGTCGTCGGGGATCATGGCTTCGCCTCTTGGGATTGCCCACAGGACCGAATACACGGCTATTGGGACCTGCGGGTGAGTCCAAGAGTCCGGCTTCCGTCGCCTACGCTTCGCGCCTCGACCGGGGCGTCATCCCCCAGATCCCGTCCTCCCCTCTCGTCCGTCGCTCGTCCCTGCTCCGGCCTGAGGCCGGCGACCGGGAGAGAGCCTCGGCGACAGCTGTGTCCAGCACCGGGCCGGACACGATTCCGTCGAGGGGCACAGAGATGGGGTCGTGGCCCTGCGGGAGATCTCGGGGTTTCCGTGCGGTGGCCGGCCGCGGATCACCCGGGGGACGATCCGGGAGCGTCCAGGAGCCCCTGGGCCACGCCGAGACGCAGCCTCACGAGGAGGTCGGAGAGGGCGGAGCGTGCCGTGGGCCCGGGGGGCAGCGTGCTCGCACGGCCCGCTTCCTCGAGTCGCTCCAGGAGAGCCCGGACCCGCGGCTCGTGCTCCTCGACCTGCCCCTTCGTCAACGCGCCGCGCTCCTGCCCGCCGACCTTCAGGGCCACGAGATCGTCGATGCCCGGGAGGCGGTACTCCTCGTTCAGCCGCGTGAGGTTCGCCTCGACGGTTCCGGTCCGCATGAGGTGGATCCCGCTGAGCAGGACGCGATAGGTGTAGAGGAGCGGCTTCACGCGAGGCGCGTCCGCCTTCCGGAAGAGGGCCCACTGGTTCTTCGCGAAGCCCAGGTAGTGGTGGACGTGGTGCCGGGTCACGCACCCCTCGGCTGTCGCCTTCAGCTCCTCGTGCACGGCGCCGCCCACGACGACGAGCGGCGAGTAGAGCTGCTCCAGCACGTAGCCGTTCGGCCGCAGGAGCAGGCGGAAGAACTTCTCCGCGTCGTGCGTCACGAGGTCGATCTCGACCCCCGCCCGTTCCTCCGCGACCGTCACGGTCTCCTCCGGAGCCTCCAGGCCCAGGACGGCGGTGGCCGGGAGCACGTGGCACCCTCGGAGGTCCCAGTCCGAGTCGGCGGACGGGAAGCCGTAGAGGTGCGCGCCGCTGATCGTCGCGAACAGGAGCGCGTG
>JAUXCH010000602.1 GCA_030618975.1 Planctomycetia bacterium | reverse complement strand
GCGCCGAGGTACCGATCCACCTCCAGCGCGGCGCCGCCGGCGATGCACGCACGTCCGGCATCCCCGAGCCGCACCCGGTGAGCGCCCCCGGCGAGACCTGGCGCTCGCGCCTCGTGGACGGTCGCTGGGAGTACAACGCCGAGCACCGTGATTGCCTCGAAGCCAGCGAGACCGAAGCCCGCCGCCTGCGCTACCTCGTCAACCTGTTCGCCAAGGAGATCGTCCTCAAGAACTTCGGCAGCCCGGGCGACACGGAGGTGCTGGAGCGAATGGTCGAGGTGCTGACGTACCTGGACAAGGGGGCGAAGCGGAGCGGGTGACGCTCGATAGCGCGGCCGCGAGTGCGGCACGGACTCGACGCGACAGGCACTCAGCGACCAGAATGCGCATCTCTCGTCAGGGCCTCGCGCGCCAACTCGAGCACCGAGATCACCTGGTCGCGTGAAACGGTCGGAAAGTCAGCGATGAAGTCGGCGATCCGGTGGTCGGCCTCCAGGTAGTCCAGGAGCGTCTTCACCGGAACGCGAGTGCCTCGGAAGACAGGCGTGCCTCCGAGGATCTCCGGCAAGCGGTCGATCACGTCTGCCGACGACATGCCGTGGCCGCACACCTACGCCCCCGCCGGCGCCTCGCCGGGCGCGGGCCGCTTGAAGAGCGCGGTGACCTTGTCGACGAGGCTCGAGAGCGCGCTGCCGGTGAGGCTCAAGACTCCGCCCCCCACCGTCGTGACGACGTCCTTCACGAGTCCGGCAGAGAGGTGCGCGGCCTCGGCGATCGCCGCCTGGGCGGCCTGCGGCGCGGTCTTCGGCGTCCAGGCCTGGAAGGCGCGGCAGCGGCTCTTGGCCACGTAGCCGATCCGCAGCGTGGCGACGCTGTTGAGGCACCCCTCCATCAGCGGCCCCGTCAGGAAGCCGGCGGTCTTGCCGACGAGCGCACCGACGGTCTCGCCGGCGATCTGACCGAGATCCTGCAGGTAGGCGCCGAGCATCGTGGCCATCGACACGTCGCGGAGCACCTTCAGCGTGCCTCGCGTTCCGGGCCGTCCGTAGTAGATCGTGGCGACGCGCGTCACGAGGTTGACGTTGCGCCAGAGGACGAGGAAGGCGTCGAGCATTCCGTAGGGCGAAACCGCGGTCGCCAGGCCGACCCGCAGGGCCTCGGCGCGGATGGCGTCGGAGGCCTTGCGGTCCAGGGGCGCGAGCAGCCGGTTCACGGTCCCCTGCTCGAGGTCCGCGAGCTCGGCGGCGAGCCCGGGCAGGTCGTCCAGCGACGCCTTCTCCGCCGCGGCCCTCAGCGTCCGGCAGGCGGCACAGGCGCCCTCGACCTCCTGCACGTTTCCTTCCCACTCGGGATTGGAGGGCAGGGCGGCGACGTAGCGCTCGACGAACGCCAGGTGCTTCACGAGGTGGTGAGGTTTTCGCTCCGCCGGCTCGGGGAGCTTCGGCGGCTTCATGACCACCGGCATCCGCAGGAAGCGGACGAGCGGGCGGGCGACGAACAGGTAGAGGGCGAGGCCCAGCGCCAGGAGGAAGGCCCACCCCAGCCAGGGGTTCAGGGAGGCCGCCGCCCTGTAGACGTCCGCGACGCGGAATCCGAGCAGCACGACCATGACGACGATGAAGCCGATCGAGAGCGTGCGGATCAAGCGGAAGAGCTTGCCGACGACGCGCCCGAAGTCGTGGAGATGAAGCGAGGGTCCCATGCGTTCTCCGTTCGGAGCATCCGGATCGTGGGGGATCAGGCCAGGCCGGTCACGAGCCAGGTGTCCATCCGGCCCTTGCCCTTGACCTCGATCCCGCCGCGGGGTTCGGTGTGGAAGTGCTCCTCGAGCAGCTCGTGGGTCGCAGCCGAGACCTGGATCGAACCCGGGATGCCGTGCGATTCCATGCGCGAGGCGATGTTCACCGTGTCGCCCCAGAGGTCGTAGATGAACTTGTTCTTGCCGATCACGCCCGCGACCACCTTCCCCGAGTGCAGGCCGATCCTGAGGTTCAGGGAGAGGTTCTGCTCCTCGTTGTAGGCGCGTAGCGTCTCCATCATTCTCAGCGCCATCAACGCCATGACCTCGGCGTGCTCGTCCATGGGGAGGGGGAGCCCCGTCGCGGCCATGTAGGCGTCGCCGAGCGTCTTGATCTTCTCGACGCCGAGCTCCTCCGCCAGCTCGTCGAACCTCGTGAAGAGTCCGTTGAGCATGGTCACGAGGCTTTCGGGGGAGAGGGTGGAAGACAGCGGAGTGAAGCCGACGAGGTCGGCAAACATCACGGTGACCTGCTCGAACTCGTCGGCGATCAGGCGCTCGCTGTGGACGTCCTTGAGCTGATCGGCGATGGACTTCGGCAGGATGTTGAGGAGCAGGGCCTCGGACTTCTCCTGCTCCTTGCCTAGCAGGTGGTGCTGGCGGTTGAGCTCGGTCAGTTGCGATGCCAGGCGATCGCGCGCGGAGTCGAGGTCGGCCTGCAGCCGCTCGGTCCGGCGAAGCAGCTGCCGGTGCTCGAACGCGCGGCGGACCGCCTCGCCGAGGGGGCGAAGATCCTGGCCGGTCTTGACCACGTAGTCGAAGGCGCCGCGGCGGACGGCGCCCAGGACAGCCGTCAGGTCGGCGTCGCCGCTCAGGACGATGACGAGGGTGTTGGGGTGGTGTTCGCGGACGTGCTCGAGAACGGTCAGGCCGTCGACGTCCGGCATGTGGAGGTCGCAGACGACGACGTCCGGGACGACGTCGTCGATCCGCGCGATCCCCATTCTTCCGCCCAGGGCCTTGTGGACGGTCCAACCCATCTCCTCGAGGCCGGCTCCGACCGTCTCGAGGATCACCGGAGAGTCGTCGATGAGCGCCAGGCGTCCCGAGGAGTCGGTTACGGTCATCGGTTGGATCCCACGGTGCAGGGCCGATTGCACACGGCCCCGGTTTCCCTATCCTACGGCACCCGGGGAGTCAGGAGTCCGCCCTCATGGACGAGACCACGTCGACCAAACGCACGTCCAGCCTGAGGAGGAAGCTCCTGATCGTGGTGCCGCTCGTCGGCATCATCCCGCTGCTCGTGGCGACGGCGTTCACCTACCACTACGCGAGCGGCGCCCTCGAGAAGGCGGCGCTCGGCAACGTGACCGCGCTCCGAAACGCCCGGGCCCAGCATCTGGAACACTACTACGAGGTCATCCGGGCGCAGGTGCAGGCCGCGGCACAGGGTTCGATGGTGGTCGAGGCGCTCCAGGCGTTCTCCAAGGGCTACCACGACCTCCCCGAGGAGCTCGGCTGGACGGCGGACGATGCTGCGGGGGCCCGCGCGAGGGAAGAGGCCGTGGCGAACGCACGCCGCTTCTACCTGGGTCCACTGCGGTCCACCTACGAGGAGAAGGCTACGCGCACGGTGCAATGCGAATCGTGGATCCCGACCGCCGACGCCGTGCTGGCCGCACAGGTCCGCTACATCACGGCGAACCCCCGTTCGCTGGGCGCGAAGCACCTCCTGGACCGGCCGGCGGACGGCACGACGTCCTACGACGAGGTGCACGCACGGTTCCACCCCATCTTCCGCAAGTTCCAGGAGGCCTTCCACTACTACGACATCTTTCTCGTCGACGACGACGCCGACGTGGTCTACACGATCTTCAAGGAGGTCGACTACGGCACCAACCTCGAGTCCGGCCCCTACAGCAACTCGGGCCTGGCCGACGTCGCCCGCCGTGCGCTGGCGTCGGAACGCGCCGATACGGTGTTCGTCGCCGATTTCACGCCAGACGAAGACCCGCCAGGCCCATTTTAGAAACCGTTCTCATAATAACAAGGTTATCGTATTCAGCCAGCATAGGCATAAAACTGTGACCGGCAAAAGCATGATAG
>JAUXCH010000926.1 GCA_030618975.1 Planctomycetia bacterium | reverse complement strand
GTCTTGCAGCCCGAGCTCTTCGATGGTCACCGAGAAGAGGTCCTGATCGCTCGGCACGACCCTCCACGGCTTGGCGCGGAAGAGCCCCGCCGCGGCTCGGAAGAACGACGCGACCGCATCCGGCCCGACTCCGGGCGAGAGGTAGGACTGCTCGTCGGCACCGCCCTCGCCCATCTTCTCCCGCAGGAGCGCGAGGACCTCGTCCAGCTCCGGCGTGGGCGCACAGACGACCTCGATCGCGGGGTGCCCGGCGCGCAGCGCGTCGGCAAGGTCGGATGACGCGACCCGCACCCTCGTCGGCGCATGGGGAAGGCCGCACATCGGTTGCTCGATCGTGCCCTGCAGGCTCTCGCAGGCCATGCCGAGCAGCTCGCCGGGCCGTGCGACCGTGGAGCTGAGCACCACACCGTCCGGGCCCAGCCAAAGCAGCGTCTCGGGCCGGTACGGCTCTCCCGCGCCGGTCACGTAGACGGGCATCGAGGTGGTTCCGCCGACCCACTCGATGTCCGTGGATCCCTCGGCGCCGCGGGGGCCTCGGGGCTTGCGTCTCTTCGTCATGATGACAGCTCGGTCCTGTATCGTGTCTCGACCCGGGGTCGAGCATCTCAGGACAGGAGGATGCACTGAGGGTCCCCCAACGGGCGCAGCCCCTCCAATCCGACGCCCCAGAGGCGGCCGCAGGCAGGACTCCGCAAGACAGTTCGCGGATGGAGCGGGAGATCCAGGGCCGGAAGCGGACTTCCGCGCACGACGTCAACAACCCTGTGCACGCGCCGCGCAGGCCTCGTTCTCGGCGTCCGTCACTCGTCCTCGTCGGCGTACTGCGGCGGGCTCTTGCCGACCCGGCGGGTCACCTTCGGGTACCGCCCCCTCGGGACCTCGTCCTCGACGGCCGTCACGTCGATCCGGTGCCACCAGTCGTCGCCATAGTCGAACCAGTAGCCGAACGGGCGACCGACCTCGAGCCCCAGGGAGCGGACCGCGGTCTCCCTCGCGTCGCCGGCGATGGTCGGGTCGCCACGTGCCGCCCCCAGCATCTCGGGCAGGACGTACCGCCTGCCGTTCGGGTCGTGCGGACCCCGGCCAAACTGGAACTCGTAGAAGTGCTCGTCCCACCGATCGTACGCCTCGAAGATCGCCCGGTGGAGGTCGTCGAGCGTCTGGTCCCCGCGGATCGAGATCGTCCGGCGGATCTCCCGGCCCGCGAAGATCTCCGGCGCCGGACCGTCGATCAGGGTCACGTCGAGGGTGAAGAGGCGGGCGGCCGAGGAAACGCGTCGGGAACCGGGACCGCGGGCGACGGCGACGTTCTCCACCTCGTTCTCGTCCAACGGTGGGATCTCCTGGCTCGGCACCGTCACCCGAACCGAGCGCGCCTCGCCGGGCACGCGCGTGACGAGTCCCAGGCCTTCCAGCCGGACGACCATCTGGTGAGCACTTGGCGGCGACACGCCGGAGTACCGGGCGATCTCGCTCTCCGAGGGGCCGTACCCGTGGAGCTCCCGGTACAGGTGGAGGTAGGCCAGGTACTGGCCCTGTCTCGCCGTGAAGCGCGGCGGCGCCTTCTCGGAGGTCCGCGCAGGCCGCCTGCGCGCGCGCTTGCGTCTCGCCATGGATGCTCCATCGGGCCCGACGGGGTCGGTGCCTGCCGGCCGGGGGGTCAAGGCCACATCCGGACTATTCCCGAAAGCGCGCGCGAGTCCAAGGGCAAGTTCGCCTGAGGTGAGCGAACGGCCTTCCTCGAGGCGGTGATCGACCGGACGCAAGGCGTCGCTCCGACGGGCCGCAGCCCGGCCACCGGCAGCCCGGCATCCGTCGTCCGGATCCCGGTGTGCCGTCGCGTCCTCGTCGACCCAGTCCTCCTCGACGTACGTCATGCCCTTGCGTCCGGGCACTTCCCTCGGCGGTCCGGGCTCGTAGAGCGGGCAGGACAGCGGGCCGAAACAGAAGGTCTCGCTGCGGTGGCGCTTCTGCCGCGGGTTCCAGTGGTCGATGGTCATCC
>JAUXCH010000881.1 GCA_030618975.1 Planctomycetia bacterium | reverse complement strand
TCCCGCCCACCCCTACGGATGGTTGATGACGAACGTCTGGGAGACCAACTTCACCGCCGACCTCGGCGGCTTCTACGGGTTCCGCTACAGCGGGCTGTGGGGGACGCCCCTCGCGGGAAACCGGTGGGCCCGCGACTCTGCCCGGGCGGCGGCCCACGGTCTCGAGGCAGTTCGACTGGGAGGCCGACCGGGAGACCGACTTGGAGGCCGACCGGGAAGCCGACCGGGAAGGGCCGCCCGGTGAGGCGCCTCGTCGTCCCCGGCCTCGTCTCCGCCCTGGGCCTGCTCCTGCTCGCCTCTTGCGGCACGGACGATCGCGATGCGCGCAGGGTCGATCCCTGGGAAGCGGCGCGCGCTGCGTTCGCCCGTCCGTCCGTTCCCTGGCAACCGCAGACCTACGGTTGCGCGCGGGTTGTCGGTACGCTCCGCATCGACGGCCGTCCCGACGAGGACGCGTGGGCGAACGCTCCGTGGACCCGCGCCTTCCTCGACATCGAAGGGGAGGTGAAGCCCGGGCCGCGCTTCGAGACGCGTGTCAAGATGCTCTGGGACGACGAGCACCTCTACATCGCCGTCGACCTGGAGGAGCCCCACCTCCAGGCCTCGCTGACCAAGCGGGACTCGATCATCTTCCGCGACAACGACTTCGAGGTCTTCCTCGATCCCGACGCCGACACGCACGACTACTTCGAGCTCGAGATCAACGCCTTCGGCACCGAGTGGGACCTGTTCCTGGAGCGGCCCTACCGGGACGGCGTGGAGGCCGACCACGACTGGAACATGCAGCGCCTCGGCTCCGCCGTTGCCCTCGACGGCACCCTGAACGACCCGTCCGACGTGGACCGGGGCTGGTCGGTCGAGATCGCGCTGCCCTTCGCGGCACTGGCCGACCAGGCCGGCACGTCCTGTCCGCCGCAGCCCGGCGACCAGTGGCGCGTGAACTTCTCGCGCGTCGAGTGGCGCTGGAAGGTCGAGGACGGCCGGTACGTGAAGGTCGAGGACGAGCGGACGGGCGAGCCGCTCGCGGAGGACAACTGGGTCTGGTCCGAGCAGGGTCTCGTGGACATGCACTACCCCGAGATGTGGGGGGTGGTGGAGTTCCTCGGAGCTGGGGTCCGCCCCGAAGACGCCCAGGTGCGGATCTCCGAGGCCGACCTCGCGCGGGACCGCCTCCGCCAGCTCTACTACCTGCAACGGGGTTGGCACGCCACGCAAGGGCAGTACTTCGTGTCCGGCACGCGCCCCGGGTGGCACGAGGGCGGTGCGCCGGGCGCGTTTCGGGAGGCGTGGGGCTTCGAAGGCACGCCGCACGCGTACGTCACCTGGATCCGTCTCCAGGACGGTCGCACGATGGCCCTGCGCGAGGACGGGCGCGTCGGGACCTTCGATCCGCCCGCGCGGTCCAGCCCCATGGCGGGCCTCGACTGGACGATCCTCTTCGTCGTGTTCGCCGCGCTCGTCTTCGGCGTGCTCGTCACCAAGAAGTACATGCGCTCCGTATCCGACTTCCTCGCGGCGGGCCGCACTGGCGGGCGGTACCTCGTCAGCGTCTCGCAGGGCATGGCCGCGCTGGGCGCGATCACGATCGTGGCGAACCTCGAGATGAACTTCGAGGCCGGCTTCACGATGGCGTGGTGGGGGCTCAGCATGGGTCTCGTCGTCACCATCCTCGCCGTGTCGGGCTGGGTGATCTACCGGTTCCGCGCGACGCGCAGCCTGACGCTGGCGGAGTTCTTCGAGCGGCGGTACAGCCGTCGTTTCCGCGTCTTTGCGGGTGTCATCGCGTTCGTCGCCGGCCTCATCAACTTCGGGATCTTCCCGGCTGTCGGGGCGAAGTTCTTCATCCACTTCACGGGTCTCCCCGACGCGTTCTCGTTCCTCGGATTCCCCGTGGCCACCTACCCGGTCGTGATGGGAGGCCTGCTCCTCACCGCGATCTATTTCGTGTTCGCAGGCGGCCAGGTGGCCGTGATGATCACCGACTTCATCCAGGGGCTCTTCTCGAACGTCGTCTTCCTCGTGATCCCCGTCTACCTGCTCCTCGTCGTGGACTGGACCCGCGTCGTCGAGGTGCTCCAGAACCGCCCCGAGGGCAGGTCGCTGGTCAGTCCCTTCGACACGGGCTACGTCGCGACCTTCAACTTCTGGTACTTCCTCATCGGCATCGTCGGCGTCCTCTACGGCGCCATGTCCTGGCAGGGC
>JAUXCH010000155.1 GCA_030618975.1 Planctomycetia bacterium | reverse complement strand
TCGATCTTCGGAATTGAAAACGGCCGGGCTGGGCCCGGCCGGTTTCGGTTCCCCCGAGGAGGAACGATGTCGGGTGCTGGGGTCTACCAGCGGCCGCCACCACCACCACCGCCACCGTAGCCGCCGCGGCCGCCACCGCCACCGCCACCGCCACCGCCACGCGACTCGCGAGGCCTCGCGATGTTCACCTTGAGCGTGCGACCGCCGAAATCCTGGCCGTCCATGGCCTGGACGGCGGCCTGGGCCTCCGCGTCGGTACTCATCTCGACGAAGGCAAACCCGCGCGGGCGTCCCGTCTCGCGATCCGTGATCACGTTGACGCTCTGCACCGTGCCGTAAGCGGCGAAGCAATCCTCGATCTCCGCTTCCGTACTCTGGAAGGAGAGGTTGCCAACATAAAGCTTGTTCTGAGCCATTGTCCTTGAAGTCCTCGAAAGCCTGCCCTGAGACGAAACGGGTCCCGCTCGTGGGCTGTACGTGACGTGTCCAGACGAAGCCGCCAATGCGACCGCGGACGGGGCGGGGGACTGGACGTCCCGCCGAAACCGAACCGTGAACGAGCGAAGGCCTGTCCCGCACAGGGTACGGGCGGCCAGGGCCCCGGCCCTGAAAATGCGGCCCCAGCGCGGGTTTCCGGTGACTCCCTGGGCTCGCGGATCCCAGGGCGGCGCCTAGAATCACGCTCCCTTGCCCCACGTCGAGGCCGTCCATGGTGAAGATCCGAGTCTGTCGATCCTGTGCCTGGGGAAACGGCGCGATCCGCCGCGAGCTCGAGGACCTGCGAGGCAAGCACCCGGACCTCGTGAAGGTCGTCCTGAAGGAGTGCCTCGACCGCTGCCAGCAGGACCCCGTGGTGCGGGTCGCCGGCAAGACGCTGGCGCCCGCCCGCCCGAAGAAGCTGCGCCGCGCCGTGGCGAAGGCGCTCGCAAAGGACTAGCCGGCGTCGCCCGCCCGAGCGGCGAGCCACCGGTCCAGCACCTCGGCGAGGGAAGACGGGGCGACGGGCTTCGCCACGAAGTCGTCCATTCCCACCGCCAGGCATCGTTCGCGGCCGCTCTCGATCGCGCTCGCCGTCAGGGCGATGATCGGGATGCGAGGGTCGTGGATCCCGGGGCCTCCAGCCCGGATGCGACGCGTGGCGTCGAAGCCGTCCATCACCGGCATCTGGCAGTCCATCAGGACCAGGTCGTACGGGTCGGCCAGGGCCTCGACGGCCCGCTTCCCGTCGGCCACGACGTGGGCCTCGAATCCCAGCACCTCCAGGATCCGCGTGATCACGAGCTGGTTCACGGGATTGTCCTCGGCCACGAGGATCCGTCCGGACCGCTGCCCCGCCTGCACGGGTCGGTGCACCTCCTCGGACGGCGGCAGTCCCGCTCGCAGTACGGCGTCGGGCGGAGCCTCCCCGAACGAGACCTCGAAGAAGAAGGTCGTGCCCTCTCCCTCCACGCTGTCGGCACCGAGCGTCCCCCCCATCTGCCCGACGAGCCTCCGGCAGATGGAGAGACCCAGGCCGCTCCCTCCGAAGCGTCGGGTCGTCGAGGCGTCGGCCTGGGTGAACGCGCCGAACAGCTGCTCGATCCGGTCCTCCGGGATCCCGATGCCCGTGTCGGCGACCTCGAACCGCAGGCCGACGCGTCCGTCGTCGCTCGCGTCGAGCCTCGTCACCCGGAGGGCCACGTGCCCGTGATCCGTGAACTTCGACGCGTTGTCCAGGAGGTTCATGAGCACCTGCCGCAGTCGTCCCGGATCCCCGAGCAGGCGGGCGGGGATCTCCTCCGCGACCGTCCGGGAGAAGGCGACGCCCTTCTCCCGGATCCGCGTGGCGATCTGGCCGGCCACCTCGCCTGCGATCACGCGCACGTCGAAGGGAATCGTCTCCAACTCGACTCTCCCGGCCTCCAGCCGGGAGAGGTCGAGGATGTCGCTGATGAGCCCCAGGAGGATCCTCGCGCTCGACACGGAGGTCTCGGCGTACTCCCGCTGCGCGGGCGTCAGTTCCGTGTCCAGCAGCAACCCCGTCATCCCGATCACGGCATTCAGCGGCGTCCGGAGCTCGTGGCTCATCGTCGCGAGGAACCGGCTCTTGGCGAGGTTCGCCGCCTTGGCCTGCTCCGCCATCTCGCGGAGCGCCTCCGTGGTCTTCTTCAGCTCGCGGTTGCTCCGCCTCAGATCGTCGTGGACCGCGGCCATGGCAGCTTCCAGCTCGCGCTCCAGGGTCACGTCGAAGAGGGTCACGGCCACCGCGATCAGGTGCTCGTCGGGGTCGTCCGGGCACACCGCTCCCGCTCCGTGGCACTGCAGGATCGCCCCGTCGATCTCCAGGGTCCACGCCGTGAGACGCTTCTCCTCCTCCTCGAACTGCTCGGGCGTCCGGACCACGTCCCGGGACTCCAGGTACGCGTAGAGCGCCTCGGGGGAAAGACGCGGCGGGACCTGGAGCATCTTCCGGGCACTCGGGTTGATCTGCAGGATCGTCCGACCCCGGCCGATCTGGACGAGACCGCCCCCGAACGTCGACACGTGGGGCGAGCGCGACGACTCCAGGATGCGGGCGACTCGGGGTCCCAGGTCCTCGTCGATCAACCGCTTCAACTCGAAGGGCGTGACGGTCGACGGATCCAGCTTGTGCCTCTTCAGCGCCTCGTCGACGAGCGCCTTCGCAAGAAGCGGAACCTCGACCGCGAGTCGGTTGACCAGACTCCGGTAGATCGGACGCTCCGTCATGGGGTGGAGTCGTCCGGACCGTTCCCCTGGAAGTAGCGGTCGACGCAGTCCTCGATGCGTGCGGGATCGGCCATGATGAAGCGGCAGTGCTCGTCGCCCCGCGCACGGCAGAGGATCTCTCGCGCCACGAGCTGCCGCCCGAAGGACGCCGTGCACCAGCCGCTCGAGTAGCCCGCGTTCATGTGGCAGACACAGTGGTTCGTCGTCCGGCCCGCCGCCAGCCAGGCGTCGGACTCGAACGACTGAGGATGGTCGTACAGGAGATAGAAATCCCCGTCCGGCGACGGTCGCGACTCCGGCAGGATGTCGACGAACGCCCATCCGGACCAGGCGAAGTGGATGGGCCCCGTGCTCAACTTTTCGATAGGGTCGGTCACCCCCATCTTCTCGTGGAAGTTGCGCGCGTCGTTCTCCCCGAGCGAGTGTGCGATGTCGAAGAGCAGCTGGTTCACCACCTCGATGCTCTCCGCCTCTTCGAGACCCGGGTACATCGACCGGATGTGTTCCGTGAAGTGCACGGACATGCTGGCGGCCCGGACGAGGATGTAGCGCTCGCCCCCGATGGTGATGACGCCCTTCGTCGGGTCCTGCTCGAAGGACCGGAACCACTCCTCGACGTACCTCTCCGCACTGCGAAACGCATCTGCGAAGGGCCCCGGGACCGAGACGGACCGCAACTCCTTCATGGCCTTCCTTTCGCGACCACTCCAGCGAAGCGCGCGCGATCTGTCAAGGCGCCTGCCCCAAACCGGCGCCTGCCCTCCGTGCTCCCGCAGGGAAACGCGGCTGCCGTCCTCGGAGTCGCCGTCGCCGCGCCTGTCTTCTGAAGCCTCGCAGGGGGTCACGTCGACGGACCGAGGGCGGCAGCCTCGGCCTCTGCTGCGCCGCAGGCCGCACCGAATGGGGGCACCCGGGCTACGCTCCGCGGCCGGGGCGAGGAGGAGGACCACGACGCCGCCTCCCTCGGCCGCCGGCTGGACGTGCTCGCGGACCTCCTGGGCGATCCTCGTCTTCCGACCGTGCGGCTGGCCGCGCACTGGAACTCGCGTCCCGGCGCCGACGCGTACCCGGTCGAGGCCGCGCTCCGGGACTCAATCGAGGAACGTCGCGATCTCGTCCAGCGACTTGCGGGCGATGTCGGGCACCACGGCGTCCTGTGCCGGGTAGCCCACGACGAGCAGCAGGAACGGACGCTCGTTCGCCGGTCGCCCGAGGATCTCGCTCAGGAACCGCATGGGACTCGGCGTGTGCGTGAGGGTCGCGAGTCCGGCCTCGTGGAGCGCCGCGAGGAGCATCCCCGTCGCGATCCCGACCGACACGTCGACGTAGTAGTGTTTCTTCCGCTCTCCCGCCTCGTCCTCCCCCCACCGCACGCCGAAGATCGCCACGAGCGCCGGCGCCGTCTCGAGGAACGGCTTGTGCGCGTCCGTCCCGAGCGGGGCGAGGACCGCGAGCCATTCGGGGGGCGCGCGCCGTCCGTAGAACTCGCGTTCCTCCGCCTTGGCTGCCTCCCGGATGCGGCGTTTCGTCTCCGGGCGGCGTACCACCACGAACCGCCACGGCTGCAGGTTCGCCCCGCTGGGCGCCGTGCCCGCCGCGCGGAGGCAACTCTCGAGCACCCCGGGCGCGATCGGACGTTCGGAAAACATCCGAACCGTGCGCCGCGTCCGGAGCCGCTCGTAGCAGGCCCGGGCCCGCGCAGCCGATTCCTCGTCGGTCGGCGCCCCGTAGCCCTGCAGCGGAACGAAGCCGGGCTCCGTCACGCGAGGCTCCCCTCTCCGTCCGCGACGTGCACCACGCGCTGCGGGAAGGCGATCTCGATGCCCTCCTCCTTGAAACGCTTGTGGATGTCGGTGCAGAGCCGATCCACCACCCGGCCCTTGAGCACGGGTTCCTCGATGTAGCCCCGGAGCTGGACGGGGATGGAGGAGTCCCCGAAGCCGCGGACCCGTACGCTCGGCTTCGGATTGGGTGCCACCAGGTCGCACGCGCCGGCGACCTCCAGCAGGACCTTCCGTACGTGATCGAGATCGCTCTCGTAGGCGACCCCGACGTCGACACGCACCCGCCGCTTGCGGGACGGCCCGCGCGTCTCGTTCACGATCTTGGCGTTCGCGATGACCCCGTTCGGGATGGTCACCTCCATGTCGTCGCGCATCAGGATCCGGGTCGACCGGATCCCGATGTCGGTGACCCGGCCGCGTTCCCCCGTCCCGAGCACGATGTAGTCGCCGATCTGGTACGGGGCGTCCGCCAGGATGAAGATGCCGGCGAAGAGGTTGGCCAACGTGTCCTTCGCCGCGAACCCGATCGCAATGCCCAGGATGCCGGCCGAGGCCAGCCACGCCGTCACGTCGAGGTTCCAGACGAGCATGATCGCGTAGACGACCACGCCGATGACGAGGAGCTTGGCGGCGATCTCGTACAGAGGCAGCGACCGCGGCTCGATCCACTGGAAGTCGTCGACCCGCCGCGCCAGCATGTCGAGAAGCGCGTCGCTCACGCGCATGAGCGCGCGCATCCACAGGAAGATCGCGATCGTCCACAGGACCGAGCGGAAGACGTGGCGCGCATCCGGTGCCTCGACGAGCTCGCGAAGCGACAGCCCGATGCCTACGAGGAGCACGGAGGCAAAGAGCGGCCAACGGATCGCGCGAACGATCCGGTCGTCGCCCTCCGTCTTCGTCCGACCGGTCAGGACGAGCACGAAGCGCGACATGACGAGCTGGAAGAGGGCCGCGACGACCACGGAGTAGCCGAGGATCTCCCACCAGGTGAGGTCCTCCAAGGACGAGATCCACGTTTCGAGCCACTGGGGCATGCTGCGCGCCTCCTCGAGGGCGCATCATCCCGGTCCCCGGGGACAACGCCTGCGGCGCTACTCGAGACGGATCCGCACGGCGTTCTCGCCGGGCGTGATCACCGCCTCCGCTCGCCCCTGCCCCGCCTTCTCGTCGATCACCAGCAGCTGGTAGTCGCCGGGGACGATCTGCCGGTACACGGCGTGCCCCTCCGCGTCCGCCGTCACGCCGGTCCCCACCTGGGTGCCGCCGCCGTCCCTCTCCTTCGGGTGGATGGAGAGCGTCAGGCCGCCGACCACGGGCTCGCCGCGCGCGTCGGTCAGCCAGAGGTGCAGCACGGCCGCGGGCGTCAGCTCGATGTCGAGGACCGTCTCCTCGCCCTCCTGCGCCTCGACGCCTCTCAGGAACCGGATGCCGTACCCGTCCTTCGACACGATCAGGCGGAGCCCCCTCCCGGCGAGCCGGAGGAACGCGTACGCCCCCTCCCCGTTCGTGACCGCCGTCTCGCCCATGCCGCGCTGCGTCCGAATCGTCACGCCGGGAATCGGATCGCACGTGTGGGCGTCGCGCACCACCCCGCGAAGCGTGGGGCTCGAGTCCGTGGCCTGCGGCCGGCACACGACGTCGACCGGCGTCTCGTCTGAACCGACCTGGGCGCGCACGGCATCGATGTCGTAGCCCTCCAGGCTCACCTTCACCCGGTAGGATCCGGGGAGGATCCGCTCGTAGCGCGCCACGCCGAGACCGTCGGTCGTGCACCAGGTCGTGGACGAGTGGCGCTTCGTGCCCCGTGCCTCGTACTCGACCCGGATCCTGCCGGTCACGGCCCTCCCTTCCGGCGTGCGGAGCCGGAGCACGAGAACGGCGGCCGGCTCGAGATCGATCTCCACGCGCGCGACGATGCCTTCGGCCACCTCGACCTCGTCGCTTCCCTTGCCCTGGTAGCCGTCCTTCCTGAACCACACCCGGTACCGTCCCGGGGGCAGGTCGAGCACCTGAAAGGTCCCCGATGCGTCCGTGGCCGTCGGGGCGTACGTGCCCGCGACGTCCACGTGGACCTCCGGCAGCGGCCTACCCGTGACCGCGTCGCGCACGCGACCCTCGATCGTCATCCGACCCAGCACGAGATCCTGCTCGCAGGTCTCGCCGTCCTGCACGGTGACCTGCGCGCGCGGACGCAGGGAGAAGCCGATGGTCATCCCTCGGAGGGATACGCCGTGGGTTCCGGGCGGCACGCCCTCCAGACGGTACCGCCCCTCCTCGTCCGATCGCGTGATGAAGGTCGCCGTGCCCCCCTGCTCCTTGACCTCCAACTGCACCCGGATTCCGGGGAGCACCCCCTTCTCCACGTGCCGCACCGTCCCCGTGACGACGGCGCCCACGGGCACGACCGCCTCGACCGCCGTCGTGCGTCCCGCCTCGAGGTCGATCCCGCGGCTGCGATGCCCCTTCCCGTCCTCGATCCAGACGTAGGCCCGGCCCGGGACCAGGTCTTCGAGGCGGGCTTCGCCGTTCTCGTCGAGACGGACCCGGTGCGTGAGGCGGAAGGTGCCGTCGATCTTCGCGTTCAGCCGGATGGTCAGCCCGGGCCTCGGTCGGCCGTCCCCGTCCACGACGCGGACGTGAACCGCTGCGGGCCCCGTCTCCGCTGCCTCCTCGGCCGCCGCCGGTAGGGGCTCCTCAGGCAGGGACTCCCCGTCGACGGCGTCCGTCGTCGCCGCGGCCCCCGCCCCGGAAGGCGTGGGTGGCTGCGGATCCGCGACGGCCGCGTCCGCCGCCCCCCTGAGCATCGGGGGGACGGGCTCGGCCTCCTCCCGCGCACGACCGATCTCCTCACCGGAGTCCGGCGAGCCCCCCTCCCGCGTCGCCAGCCAGACCGCGACCGGCACGGCGCACACGAGGAGCAGGAGGGGAACGACACGGCGACGCACGAGGGACCCATCCTGCCTCAACGGGGCCTGCGTGTCAGGAGTTCGGGCAGATCCCCCGCCCGTGCGTTTGGATGGGTGTCTCTTGGAGGGGGACGGATGCGCGTCCGGATCGTCACGCTGGGTCTCCTGCTGCTCCTGGCCGCGGGTCCGGCCCGCGCCGACGGCTACGAGGAGACCGAGTACCGCCTGAAGACGGCGGGCATCCAAGCCGACCTCCGCGAGCGCATCCACGAGGCCATCCGCCGGGCCGTGGCCCACCTCCGAACCCGTCAGCGTCCGGACGGCAGTTTCAAACAGCACACCGGAAACACGGCACTCGCCGGCTTGGCGCTGAGGCACGCCGGGATCCCCGACGGTGTCGAGGGGGGGCGCGCCGCCATCCGGTGGCTCACGCAGACGAAGAGGAAGCCGGCATCGAGCAACACCTACATCGCGGGCATCACCGCCATGTTGCTGATGGCCGATCGCAGCGAGAACGCCTGGAACCACGAGATCCACGACCTGCTGGCAAGGGCTCCGCAGAAGGACGCGGGCTACTGGGGCTACGCCTCACGGGGAGGCGCCTCACCCGCCAACCTCTCCACGGCGCAGTTCGGCTGCCTCGGACTGTGGGCAGGCGAGCGCGCGGGAGCCCGGGTCGCGAAGAAGGCGTGGCGTCTGCACCTCGACGCCCTCCTGGGCGCCCAGCAGTCGGACGGCTCGTGGGGCTACGCGCCCGGCCCCGTCCTCGGGGCCTGGGGCCAGGGCTACCCCACGGGGACGTTCATGGGCCTCGCGAATCTCACGCTGGCGCGCGAGGCCCTGCGCGACGAGATCCGACAGGACCCGAGTCTCTGGACCCGGGTTCTCCTGACCGCCGGGAGCGCGCGCGGTGCGCTGCGTCGGCACGTCGCGTGGGAGTTCGAGGCCGTCAGCCTGCCCGTCTTCGGCGGGTTCTGGACGTTGTACCGGCTCTACGCTCTCGAGAAGGTCTGCGTCTTCCTCGACCTGGAGGAGGTCGCGGGCAGACGCTGGTACGAGGAGGGAGCCCGGAGGCTTCTCGCCGCCCAGTCGCCGGGAGGCAGCGGGGGGGCCTCGCGCTGGAGGACCCATGCTCCAGGGTTCCCCACGATGCTCGGCGATCCCGTCGACACCTCCTTCGCCCTGCTCTTCCTGCTCCGCGCCTCGCACAGCTACCACCCCGTCACACCCCGGCCGGTGGATCGCGCTCCCGTGATCACGCCAGGCGACGACCCGACCGAACCGGCGCCGGCGCCCGAGCCTCCCATCACCTCCCTCGAGGATGCGCTGGCAGTGCTCGACGCCTTCGACGCCTGGCTCGTGCAGCGGCGCCTGGACACCCCCGGCCGTGCGCTCGACGCGTTCCGCGC
The DNA here is from genome assembly GCA_030618975.1 of Planctomycetia bacterium. GTDB lineage: Bacteria > Planctomycetota > PLA2 > PLA2 > JAEUHO01 > JAUXCH01. The sequence goes on along the minus strand of JAUXCH010000155.1, from coordinate 96 downwards.
CATCCGGCGGATCTGGCCCGAGTACCGGCCGGCCGGCACGCCCCGCTCGGAGCCGCACGACGCGTGGTGCAAGTCGGATCGTAGCCATGTCGTTCT
>JAUXCH010000343.1 GCA_030618975.1 Planctomycetia bacterium | reverse complement strand
TCCCGTCCCAATCCACGGCCGCAAGCCCACGGCTTCCCGCCGCGGGATCCAACCGTCGGACGAGCCGACCAGCCGCCGCGAGGGCGAGTGCGAGCCCCCGGAGCGCGGGCCGCAGCCAGGCCGGCCGGACAACGCGTCGTGACGTGGGCATGCAAGACCTCCCGCGTACTTCAACCCGCCACCCGGCGACGAGGATCGCCGAGTGGCAGCCAGGATGGTACCTGCTCGGCGCAGTGGGAACGCCCGGATCCCGGCCTGCAGAGCCCGGACGAAGTCCCTTCGAGTCCCCCGGGACGCCGTGCTACCGCTTCGCCACGGTGGGACCGCGTCCCGGCGCGGCGCGTCGCCGACATTCTCACACGCACCCTACAAGCCGGGGTGGCACCTTGGCAGAATGGCGCCATGCAGACGACGCGTCGGGGTACGGCAGTTCTTCTTCTCCTGCTCCTGATCCTGCTCGCGCCGGGGGCCGGCGCGGGCGAGGACGAGGTCGTCCGGGGCAGCCTGGGGAAGAAGCTCGACGAGGCGGTCCTGCGGGCCGGCGGCGGCTCCTTCTGGGGCGCCGTGCTCGTCGCCCAGGACGGCGAGATCCTGCTCGCCAAGGGGTACGGCGAGGCGGACTACGACGAGCGGCCCAACACGGCCAATACGTTGTTCGAGATCGCCTCCACCTCGAAGCAGTTCACCGCCGCCGCCGTACTGAGGCTCCAGATGGACGGCAAGCTGAAGGTCAGCGACAGGATCTCGAAGCATCTCCGCGGCGTCCCGCAGGACAAGCAGGGCATCACGATCCACCACCTCCTCACGCACACCTCCGGCATCCCTGGCAACGCGGGCGTGCCGTACGCCTCGAAGATGTCTCGCAAGCAGTACGTCCGGCACGTCCTGAAGCCCGCCTTGGTCTCGAAGCCCGGAGAGAAGTACGCCTACAACAACGCCGCCTACGCGCTGCTCGCCGCGATCGTGGAAGAGGTGTCGAACACGTCGTTCGAGAAGTACTCGAAGCAGAAGCTGTTCGGGCCGGCGGGTCTGAAGGACACGGGGTTCATCGGGGACCGCGACCTGGACGAGAAGCGCCAGACCGTCCGCCGCGGCAACCGGATGGACGAGGCGACCGCGATCGACTGGTTCTGGGGCTGGGGCTACCGCGGCATGGGCGGCGTCGTCACGACCGTGCACGATCTCTACCTCTGGGACCGTGCGCTGAGGGGCGACGAGGTCCTCGACGGGGACGCGAAGCGCATCTACTTCAAGCCCCATCGGGAGGGCTACGCGTGCGGCTGGCGCGTCGCCCTGACGGATCGCGGCACGAAGAAGATCCACCACTCCGGCGGCGTGCACGGCTACGCCTGCCAGTACGCCCGCTACCCCGAGGACGACGTCGTCGTCGTCATCCTCTCCAACGGCAAGTCGAGCCTGCGCCAGATCGAGACCTCGCTCTCCCGGCTTCTCTTTCCCCCACCGACGCTGAGGGCCACCCTGAACGTCGGTGACTTCGAGCCGAACGAGAACCAGATCGTCACGCTGCCCCCCACCCTGGTCTGGAAAGCGGAGAAGGCGGGAGGTTCCCTGGTCGTCCGCCTCGAGGACACGGCCTCCGGCAAGACGGCGGCGACGCTGCGCATGCCGGAGGGACCGGCGAAGAAGCTCGTGCACGATCTGGAGAGCGCGCTGCGGAACCGCGGCGACGAGGACGACGAAGACGAAGGCGCCGATCCCGGCGTGGAGGCCGGTCTGTACCTCCAGCCGTATCGCCTCTCCGGGGACACGCTCGAGATCACCGACGGACTGAGCCTCATGCTCAAGTCGAAGTACGTGGGCAAGGAGGCCGACGGTTCGACGGTCGTGGACGACCGGATCACGCTCTCCCTGGTGGACTCGATCCGGCACCAGTGGCCGGTGATGGTCAAGATGGGCGCAAGGTCCGCGCGCGCGCTCATGGACTCCGTCCGCAGGTCCCTCGAGGAGTAGGAGGCGGTCGAGCAGGCCGGGCCGACGCTTTGGGATACCGCCCACCGGCCCGCTATCGGCTCAGGCCCCCACCTTCAGGGTTCGCGCGGCTGCCGCCAGGGCCTTGTCCTTCGTCCAGAGGGCGCAATCGGTGAGCGAGGCGGACGCAAGCAGATGCACGTCGATCCAGCCGAGACCCTTGCCGTGAAGTTCGCGGTCGGACACGAGGTGCCTGGCCTCGTCGTGCCCGGCGACGGTGGCCGGAGGAAGGGCCGCCAACAGGGAGAGGATCTCCGTTCGATTGCGCATGGTGCCGCAGGCCGGCTCGCCGATCGCGAAGGGACGGATGACCACCAATCCGTCGTCCGGCAGGGCCGACGACTCTCGGCTGCCTTTCCGCGGGGGGTCGACCCAGACCGGCGTGTCCGCCAGGATCACGCGGCACCCGGTGGCCGACGCGGTGCGCGCCCGAGCTTCTTCTCGGACCCGCCCAGAGCGGCCAGACGGCGGGCACTCTCGAGGGCGATGAGCGCCTCGAGACCGAGGCGAACCAGTGCGGTCTGCTCCTCGACTCCGGTCACCTTCCGCGCCCGCTCGAGCAGCCGGTCATCGATGTCGAGCGTAACTCTCACGTGCATGAGTACATGAGAGCCACACATCTCCGTCAACCCCCTCTCGGCGATCCGCGGGGCGTCAGGCGCTCGCGATCTCCCGGTAGAGGGGCAACCCGTCGAGAACCGTCGCACGAAAGGCGGGCGGCGCAGCCTGCGCGAGGAGCTCGAGCCGCCGCTTCGCCTCGGCCAGCGCGTCCGCGTCTCCGGTCGCCTTCCAGAGCAGGTAGTGGCGCTCCATCTCCTGGAAGGCGCTCCGCTCCACGGGGAGCGCGCCGACGGCCGCGTGGGCGTCGCCGTCCGGCAGCGCGCCCAGAGCGAGGAACTGGAGCCGCAGCCAGACGTTGTCGGGGGCGAGGGCGAGGGCCTCGCCGGCAAGCCGCCGGACCTCGGCCTCGTCGTCGGTCGCGCGTGCAAGCCCGAACAGGAGCGTCGCGACGAGATTGTCAAACCCCTGCTCCCGCGCTTCTTGGAGGGCCTCTCCCAACAGGCGTCGCGCGTCGGCCTTCCGCCCGGCGTCCCACAAGCTCCAGGCGAGATGGTAGGTCGTCTGCACTGCGTCTCGCGTGCGTCCCAGATCGCGGTACAGCCTGAGCGCGTGTTCGCGGCTCTCGATGGCCAGGTCCGGCCGGCCCAGCCTCTGGAGGATCGTCCCGCGGTGCGTCACTGCGCGCACGAGGCCGCGCACGTCTCCCAGCTCCTGGGCGAGGACGTGTTCCCGGCCGAACCAGACCCACGCCTCCTCCAGGTGCCCGGCGTGGAGATGCTCGAGGCCGAGGTTTCCACTGGCGGCAGCCTCGCTGTGTCGGGAGCCGGTCCTGCGCGCCAGCTCGACGTTTCGGAGTGCGAGCTCCCGAGCCCGCTCCTCGTCGCCCTCGTCCGACGCGACCAGCGCCAGGTTGCCGCAGGCGACGGCCTCGCCGCGCAGGTCATGGAAAGTCCGCGCGAGCTCGAGGTGCCGCTCCAGGAGCGCCCGCGCCTCGGGAAACCTCTGGAGGTTCCTGAGGGCGAGCCCGAGGTTGCAGGCGGCGATCATCTCGCTCTTCGGATCCGGGAGCGCCCGCACGACGTCGAGGTGGTGCCGGAGGGGCTGGAGCGCCGCCTCGTGCTGCCCCGTGTTGTCGAGGATCACGCCGCAGATTCCGGTGGCGCGCGCCTCGAACTCGACGTCCCCCGCGTCACGCGCCTTCTGCTTCACCTGCTCCAAGCCGTCGCGCGCACCGTCGAGGTCGCCCTGCATGAGCAGCAGCCGGGCATGGAGATAGAGAATGCGTGCGCCGAGCCCGGGATCGTCCAGCGTCTCGACGAGGCGCATCGCCTCCGCCAGCGGACCCTCCACCTCTCCGATCCCCGCGACCAAGCTGAGCCGCTCGCCGAGCCGCAGCAGGGTGGCCGCCCGGCTCCGGCCCTGGAGGACGCCCTGCCGGCCGAGGGCCAGCCGCGCCAGATCCAGGAACTCGTCGTTCAGGACCGCCCGCTCCAGGTGGTCGAGAGCCCGGTCCAGGTGCTGGAGGCCTGCCCCCGGTCGAGATCCCTGCAGGTGGTGGCGCGCGAGGAAGTGGGCCTCGGAGCCGTCGGGCTCTCCGTCGATCCGGGCCTCGAACGCCTCGGCGAGCAGGGCGTGGTACTCGGCGGCGAGCTCGGGCGGGACCTCGGCGTGCAGGGTCTCCTGCAGTTGCCTCTGGTCGAACACGTAGCGCCCGCCCCGGGCGCGCACCATGCCCGTGCGTCGTTCCACGACGGCGAGGCGGCGCAGAACGTGGACGCGCTTCTCCTCCAGGACCGCGGCGACGAGCCCCGCGTCGAACACGTGCCCCTGGACGGCGGCGACGTCGAGCAGCTCGCGGTCCTCGTCGGCGAGACCCGCGAGGCGCGCGACCATGAGCTCGCGCACGTTCGGCGGCACCTCGACCTCGGTGAACGGCCTCGCCTGGGTCCACGTGCCGTCGGGTTGCTTCTCCAGGGAGCCGGACTCGCCCAGGGAACGTAGGAGCTCGAAGACGAAGAGCGGCACACCGTCCGACGCCGCGGCGATCTTCCCGCTCAGCCGCTCGGCCAACAGGTCGTTCTGCAGCACGTCGGTCAGGAGATCGACCACGTCGCGGGCGCCGAGCCGCCCGAGCTCGAGTGTCTCGACGCCCTCGCGCTCCTCCTCGGGGACGGCGCCGGGATGACTCGTCGCCACGAGGAGCACGGGGCTCTCCTTCGTCGCCTGGGCCACTGCCGCCAACAGCTCGCGCCCCTCGTCGCGCGCGAGGTGGAGATCGTCGACGAGCCACAAGAGCGGCTTCTCGGACGCCAGGCTCTTCACGAGCCGACAGGTCAGCGTCGTCAACCCCTCGGCATCGAGGGTCGGCACGCCGTCGGGCGGGGTCTCGCCCTTCAGGCGCGCGGCGAAAGCCGGGAGGAGCTCCGCGAACGGGGCCAGGTGCGGCCGCAGGACCTCCTCGAGGTCCGAGGTCCCGAGGTAGGCGACGAGGGCGCCCGTGAGTCCGGTCAGGCCCCCGGCAACGGTGAACGCGCCGTAGAGCACGTGCGCCTTCTCGCCCCCGACGTGCTCGAGCAAGGCGTCGAGGAGGCGGCTCTTCCCGATCCCCGCCTCCCCCTCGACCAGGACGAGCGCCCCCCGCCCCCGAGCGGCGCCGTTCCAGACCGCCTGCAGCCGCTCGAGCTCGGCCTCCCGCCCGTGGAGCGCCGCCTGGCGCTGGACGGGGATGCGCGGCAGGCGGTGCTTCTGCCGCAGCAGCTCGGGCTCCCGCTGAGCCCACCAACGCGAGCTCTCCGCCTCGTCGAAGACCATCCGCAGCTCGGCTGCCGTCTCGATGCGATCCTCGACCTTCTTGGCCAGGAGCGTCCGCATCACCTCGGCCAGGAAGGGAGAGAGATCCGGGTTCACGTCGTTCGCCGGAGGTGGCACGTGCTCCAGGTGCGCCTGGATGACGGCCACCGGGTCTCGCCGGAAGAACGGATTGCGCCCTGTCGCCAACTCGTAGAGCAGCACGCCGAGCGCGTAGAGATCGGACGACGCACCGACCTCGTCGTCGTGGAACTGCTCGGGCGACGCGTAGAGCACGGTCCCCGTGAACTGCCCTTCACGCGTGAGCGCCACCGTCGCGTCGAGGAGCTTGGCGACGCCCAGGTCCATGATCCGGATCTCGTTCGCCTCGGTGATGAGGACGTTCTCCGGCTTCAGGTCGCGGTGGATCACGCCGGCCGCGTGGATGGCCTCCAGGCCGGCGGCGGTCTGCCTGGCGATCTCCCGCAAGAGGGCCTCGGGCACGTCCTCGAGATCGTCCAGGAGTTCGCGGAGGTCCTTCCCCTCCACGTACTCCATGACCAGGTAGTG
>JAUXCH010000782.1 GCA_030618975.1 Planctomycetia bacterium | reverse complement strand
GGAGCTCGGGCCCGCGCGGCCCGGACACCTCCTCCCAAGTGCCCGCGTGGAGCAGGAGCTCCTCGTTGACGCGCACCTGGAGAGGATCGCCCACGATCATCGTCACTCCTTCGCGGTCGGCGGCACCGGCCTCCCGATGCTGCCCCTCGCACGGTAACCCCCGGCATGGTACTTCCGGGCCGCGCGAGAGCGGGCGGGTCAGCGAAGGACGCCGCACGGTGTTGTCCATTGGCCAGAGCGGCGCCGGGCATGAGCTGCCCGGCGCCGTCCGCTGCAGGGGCCATGGCACACCCTGAAATCTCGGTTGCGGACGCCGAGATTTCAGGTGTGCTCTGAGCGAGCCTCGCCCGCGCTGGCGGTGTTGCGCGACCCGGTGACCGGAGAGACGCTTGGCGAGCGCTTCGTCCCCAAGAGCCTTGGCCGAACCAGCTGGAGCTTCCGTGATGCCCAGACGCTACGGTTCGAAGTCGATCCCAGCCCCATCCGACAGATCCGACATCGACGCGGCGCTCGCTGCGCTGAGCGCCGACGACCTGCGCGAGGTCGTCCGCGACATGTTGCTCGAGCTCGACGATCGCGCCCATGGCCACGTCGTCAGCCGCCTCATCGAGCGCGCGGCGCGCAACGCTTCGGACTGGGCGCCCGAGAGTCCCTCGGACGCTGCCGTTTCCGAGACCCTCTCCTTCGCCGAGGCAGCCAAGCGGGTTGGCTACGCCGACCCGTCCGATGTAGACGACCACCTGCAGAAAGGCGCGAACGCATTCCTCGGCAAGGACTACGCCGCTGCCACCCAGATCCTTCACGCGCTGCTCCTCCCTGTCAGCGAGGTCGAGATCGATCTCGGTCAGCACGAACTCGTCGACGAGGTGCTCGGCGCCGACGTGGGTGAGTGCGTGAAGAAGAAGCCCGACAATCGCGTGCACGAACGGCCGGACGTGCTCCCATCCTCGCCCGCGGACGCGTTGAATCCCCTTCTGAGAGCCGGTTCGTGCGGGCGAGAGAGAGTGGTATGGGTGTGGCAGGACTCGGGCCTGTGACCTGCAGTGATCCTCCTGTGGGTCACGTGCAGCCGCCTCGTCGAGCCGATCGTGCTTGGCGAGGAGTGCGGCTCGGAAGAACCTCACGTCGGTGTTCTACTTCGAATGCGTGGCTCGCGGCGGCTCGCTCTCGGGCCGTGTCAGCGGTACGAGTCCGGAGCGATCCGTTTGCCCTCGACGCGCTGCGTGAGGAAGTCGGCCGGGATCAGCCACTGCTCTCGGGTGCGGTCCTGAGTGCTTCGCCCGTAGCAGTGCCCTTCGGAGAACCCTCCGGTGAACATGCCGAAGTGGTCGTGCGCACCGTGCCCGCCGTTCTCGGCCGAGAACGAGAGCGCCATCTGTCCGAGGAGCTGACCCTTCGTCACGGCCTCGCCACCCTTGACGAACATCCACATACCGCAGTGCCCGTTCACGGCCGTGATCTTGGTTCGATCCTCGTCCTGGTGTTCGGTTACGAGGAGTCCTCCCCAGTCGCCACCGCTGCGGATCCACCGCACCACGCCGTCCGCGATCGCGTAGATTCCGCTCCCTTCCAGGAACCACCCGCAGTCGTGCCCGTAGTGGTACGAGTTCCGCTTCTTGGGAAGCGGAACGAGCGGCGCGTCCGAGGTCATGGTGAGCACCTCGCGCGGATAGAGCAGTACGGGGTAGCCCCAGCCCGACGTGGGTTTGAGCCGTCCGGAGCCGGCAGAGGAGACGCCGCTGCCCTGCTGGTAGGCCTTCACCTGCCCACCCACGAGCCGCGGTGCGTAGCGCCCCGGCGCCTCTTCGATGACGGGCTCGGTGTGGATGAGAAGGAGCTTCCGCCTGCCGAAGGTCTCGATCGACGCCTGGAGAGCGGCTCTCACGAAGGGGTTCTCCTCGACGGCGAGCCGCGCCTCGAGGGCCTTTACGTCTGCCTTCTTTCGCCGCCGCATCCCCTTTGCCGCCGCCTTGATCTGCTTGTCCCGCGGCAGCAGCTTCTTGTGCTTCGACGCGGCGACGTGGAGGATCGCGATCGTCGTGGCGGCGATCTCCCGTACGAGCGGCTCCTCGTCGTCGAGCCGCCCCACGATCGCGTCCAGCGCCTGCAGGCCGAAGTTGCGCTGCAGGGCGAACACGGCGAGCCGGCGCACGGACCAGTGCTCGGCCTCCACGAGGCGCGTGAAGACGGGGATCAGGCAGGGCTCGCGGTAGCGGACGAGGACCTCGATCGCCCGCTCGCCGAACTCGTTCACGAGTCGGTCCTCCAGCGCCTGTCGATCCCCGTCTGTCCGGGTCGCGCCCAGAGCCAGGATCACGGGCCGGACCTCGTCGTGCACCGCCTGCCAACGCTCGACGACGTTCACCAGGTTGATGACGCGATGGTCCGCCTTCGGCACGGAGGGCGGGGCGGCCCGCGCGGCGCCCGCCAGCAGGAGGAGGGGGAGTCCGATCGTGAGGAGGCAGCGCATGACCTCATTGAAGCACGCGCGCTAGTTTCTCTTCGGCCGACCAGCGGGAGTTGCGAGGACCATCCTGCCCCCGAGGCGTCAACTCGCGGGCAGCGTCCCTTGCGGTCCTGGGCAGGCGTCGCCGAGTCGCGCGCGAGGCGCCGGTGTCGCCGGGGCCCGCGAAAAGCGCGGAATATCACCTGACCCCGACCTCGAGGATCCGCGTCACGTGAAGGAG
>JAUXCH010000115.1 GCA_030618975.1 Planctomycetia bacterium | reverse complement strand
GACGCCTTCCTCTACGACCTCCACTCCATCGTGCTCCACCACCGGGCGCACCCGGAGTCGACGCGCGCCGTGCTGGAGCCCCTCTCCGAGGAGCCCTACGCCATGGCGGCGCGACTCGGCGACCGGGTCTTCGTCGACTGGCTGAACGGCTTCCTGCGACGCATCCGCGCGGACGGACGCTACGCGGCGATGTACGAGAAGCACTTCGGGGTTCCCCCGGATGACCCGCAGTAGAGAACTCCTGGTCCGCGTCGCCGTCACGGTGGCGGTCTTCGGCGTGCTGATCGGGGCGCTGTCCCTGTCGGAGCAGCCCTTCGACTTCGCCTCCGTGTGGGCGCACCGGGGGCAGTACTTCAAGGGTCTCGGGATAACGCTCGTCGCCACGGCGTGCGCCTACGTGATCGGCCTGACGCTGGGTGTGTTCGTCGCGCTGGCGCGTCTCTCGCGCACGCTCTGGATCCGGCACCTGGGAGATCTCTACGTGGAGATCATCCGCGGGACGCCGGTCATGGTCCTGCTGATGCTCGCCTACTGGGGCATCGCACCGCTCCTCGGCGTCGACGACAAGTTGCTCGTCGGCATCCTGACGCTCGGCATCTTCTCCGCCGCGTACGCGGGGGAGATCCTGCGCGCGGGCATCGAGTCCATCGAACGCGGCCAGTTCGAGGCCGCCCGGTCGCTGGGCCTCTCACGGCGCCAGACGCTGAGGCACGTCGTCCTGCCGCAGGCGTTCAAGCGGATGATCCCGCCGCTCACGAGCGAGCTCATCGCCCTCACCAAGGAGACCTCCCTGCTCTGGATCATCGGCGTATTCGAGCTGACGGCAGCCGCCAAGGGAACGGGCGCCCACACCTACGCCTACCTGGAAGCGTTTCTCGTGGCCGCCGGCATGTACCTGTGCATCACGATTCCGCTCTCGTTCCTCGCCCGGAACCTGGAGCGTCGCCTCGGCTACGAGGCGCGGATGGGCGTGCACCTGTGACCGTGCCGCGCGTCGAGTTGAAGAACGTCTCCCGCACCTTCGGGTCGGTGCGGGCGCTCGTCGACATCGACCTGCAGGTGGCGGAGGGAGAGAAGGTCGTCTTCATCGGCCCCAGCGGCTCCGGGAAGAGCACGCTGCTCCGATGCGTGAACGCCCTCGAGGTGCCGGATCGCGGTGAAGTGTTCGTCGACGGCGAACCCGTGCGCACGGACGCATCCGACATCGACGCCCTCCGCGCCGAGGTCGGCATGGTCTTCCAGCACTTCCACCTCTTCCCCCACCTGACGGCCCTCGAGAACGTCAGGCTCGCACCGCGCCTCGTTCGCGGCGACAGGGACGAGAGGACGGCACTCCAGCTCCTCGACCGCGTCGGTGTAGCCGACAAGCGCGACGTGAAACCCGATCTCCTGAGTGGCGGCCAGAAGCAGCGCGTGGCGATCGCGCGCGCGCTCGCCATGGGCCCGAGGGCCATGCTCTTCGACGAACCCACCAGCGCGCTCGACCCCGAGATGGTCGGCGAGGTCCTCTCGGTCATGCGCGACCTGGCCGGCGAGGGCATGACGATGCTCGTCGCGAGTCACGAGATGGGCTTCGCCCGGGAGGTGGCCGACCGGGTCTACTTCCTCGACGAGGGCCGGATCGTCGAGCAGGGTCCGCCGGAGCAGGTCTTCGACGACCCGCGTGAGGAACGGACGAAAGCGTTCCTGTCGATGGTGCTCTGAGGCGCAATCTTGCTCAGGGGGGTAGGGGGGATGGGCGTCGGTGCCTGACACCCCGCGCGAGGGGCAGGGCCGATTCCGGGTCGTCGGCACGCCACGCGGCAGCCTCACGAAGCCTCGAGATCACGAAGCCTCGAGACGGGCAGGCCGGATCGCCTTCGAGAGGCTCCAGCGCCTACTCCCGGGAGAGCGGAATCTCGATCGTGTCGCCCGCCGAAGCCCGCACGGCACCTGCCCACCAGTCGCCGTCGTGGTCCCGGCACGTCGCTTCCACGAGGAACACACCTTCCGGCAGGCGACGCAGGGTGAACTCCCCGGATTCGCCCAGGCGACCGTCGACGCCGAAGCCCCCCCCGACCCGGGCGAACACGAAGCCGTAGGAGAGCGGGACCTCGCAGAGCACGCGCCCCTCCAGCGCTTCTCCCGTCCGTGTCCGGAGCGGAACGGCCTCCGAGGACGGTCGCAGTCCCCCTACGTGCACGAAGCAGTCCAGGTCGTCGTCCTGCGGCTCGATGCGGAGCTCGTACGATCGGCCCGCTTCCAGTCCCGGGAAGCGCAGCCTCCCCGAACCGGTGCCGCTCACGTGCGAGAGAAGCGACTCTCGAGCCTCCTCCACCCGGAGGGTGGCCCACCGGGTCACGCCGTCCGGCCACCCCTCGACATCGACGGTGAGCGTGGCCCCGCGGTCAACACGCAACTCGACGTCCGTGGATCCCGCAGCGACTCGCACCCACGTGCTGGGCGCATCGAACCGGTGCCCGGCCTCGACGGCGAGTTCGTACGTCGGGTCGCGGAGGCCCGCGAACTCGAAGCGTCCGTCGGACTTCGTGTAGGACTCCTCCCAGTCTGCGGGGGACTCGGGAGACGCGGAGGACGCGGTCCTGTGCCGGAGATAGGCACCCTCGATCGGAGCCCCCTGGAGATCGACGACGCGTCCCGCGATCGTGGGCAGGGCTTCCAGTCGCACGGTCGTGTCCCGTGGCTTCCATTCCTCCAAGGTCCTACCGACCCGATTCGAGCCGAAGGCGGGCTCGACCCTCAGGATGTGGCGGCCCCCGGGTGTGAGGCCCCGCAGTCGCGCCACCCCGTCTGCTTCGGTCCTCACGTACTTCCAGGATCCGGTTTCCTCCTGGAGCCGAACCCCCACGGAGACTCCGGCGACGGAATCGCCGTCGAGGTCGAGGACCGTGACCTCGACCTCGAACGTCTCCACGAGCCGGAACACGAGGTCCTTCGTTCCGGCCCGTGCGTCCTGCGCTGCCGTACGCGCGAAGTCCCGGGAGTACCCGGCCTCGACCCGGTACGCGAGGTCCCCCAGTCCACGGAGCCAGTACCGCCCGCGGTCGTCGGTCAGGGTGTCGGCGTGCCGGTGGTACGTCCTGCCGTCGGGGCCGATCAGATCCGCAACGACCCAAGCGCCCGACACGGGCTTCCCCGCCGGGTCCAGGACGCGGCCCTCGATCGTGCGGGCTGACCCGAGGCGGACCTCGACCTGCTCGGGGAGCTCCTCGAGCGGGCCGAGCAGCGCGGCGCCGAGGCGCTCCGCGGGGGCACCCCAGACCTCGATCCACGAGGGCCCCTCGTGATCCTCCGGGAGATGGAACACGACCAGCCCGTTCGCAAGATCGGCTCCGGGGGACCGCCAGCCGCGCTGCGGATCCAGGCGCTGCGGATCCAGGCAGACCTTCCCGCTTCCCACGGGACGACCCGCACCGTCCACCACGCGCACGACGAGTTTGCGCAACGGAGACTCACGGGTCTCGTCGACGGCAACCTCCACCGCCTCGTCCCCGGTGTCGGCTTCGACGCGTCCTTCGTACGAGTCTCCTTTCCACCGGATGCGCACGATCACCTGGTAGCGACCGGCGGGAACGTCGTCGACACGCCAGCGGCCCGTCGGCGACACGTCCGGGTGCTCGTAGATGGCGTCGTGGGTCTCGGTGCGGGACGTGCTCACGGTCACGGCGACCCGTTCCGGCGGCACGCCCTCCGGAAGGAGCACCTGCCCGGCGAGGGAGTGACCGGGCAGCAGCACGAGCACCGCCGTCTCGCTCTCCGTGGAGAGTCGGCTCCCGATCTTCAGCGTGCCTTCGAGGTGGCCGGACGCCAGCGCCGTGATCTCGATCTCGCCCGGTTCCAGCGGTCCGATACGTACGTGCCCCTGAGGACCGCAGACCCACTGCCTCCGGACGCTGTACCGAAAGGGTTTTCCGAGGTTCACGGTGACCCGCGCGTTGGAGATGCCTCGTCCCTCGCCGGTGCGGATCGTGACGTCCAGCCAGCGTGGGACCGCAAGTCGTACGTCCAGCCGTCCGATCTCGCCACTCGCCCACTTCCCCGTCGTCCCCCACCAGGGGGGATGACCGGCTGCCTGGACGCTCATGCGTCGGTCGGAACCGGGCAGCACGGTCGCAACCGTGAAACGGCCCTCGGCGTCGGTGACGACCTGCGCGACGTGCTCGTCGAGGACTTGGAGGATGCCCGTGTCGCCGCCGCAGGGCAGTGAGCCGTGGATCCGGACGACGGCGCCGGGAACCGGATCACCCACGGCCGAAACGACGCTCCCTGCGAGCCGGGCCGAGGGCACGACCTCCAGGTCGACAGAGAGGGTCCCGCCGGCCGGGACGTCGCGGATCGACGACCGTGACGCGTCGTCGCCTCCCTTCACGAGCCCCGGGGAACACCACCCCGAACCGAAGACGACGAAGGAGTTGCGCCCCGGCGTGACGGCTCGCAGCTCGAACCGTCCCGAGGCGTTGGTGAGCGCGGCCGTCGGCTTGCCCTGCCGCCTCCACCCCGTATGCGGAAGGGCGAAGACCCACGTACCCGGGACCCTCGCACCGGTCCCGCGCTCGCTCACGGTTCCCACCCCCACGCCGGCGCGGCGGAGCCGGATCTCCACCGGCTCGCTCGGCACCTCCGGCAGCGTCCTCCGGACCGGGGCGTGGTCGCGCGCTTCGATCCAGAGCATGATCTCTCCGCGGGGCGCGGGAATCGCGAACTGTCCCTCGCCGTCCGTGACCGCCCAGCCGAGGTACGAACTGCCTCCGTAGAGCACCTGTGCGTTCGGCACGGGCTGCGAGGTCTCGTCGTCGACCACGCGTCCGCGCACGGGGCTCGACAATGCGAGCGTGAACCGGGCCTCCTCGTCCTGCGGCAGCCTCACGATGCCGAGGTGTCCCTGGCACCGACCGGGCAGGTACGCGAGGAGCCGGTGCCCGCCGGCCTGGAATCCCGACAGGGAGAACCGTCCGTCGGAATCGACGGGTTCCACGACGTCACCTGGATCGTGACTCGAGTAGTCGCCCCCGAGCCCACCCGGCTTGACGACGAGGAGGCCGTCAAACGGCCGGCCGTCCGCGTAGACCACCCGGCCACGCAGCGTCTCGGTACCGCCGGGCAGCCGAAGAAACGTCTCGACGCGCGCGCCGGGAGCGGGAATCCCGACGGGAACGCGCGCGACGCGGCCCCCTCGGCCCCGCGCCCTCACCTCGTAGGCGCCCGAGCCCAATCCCTCGAACGCGAAGTGCCCTTCGGCGTCCGTCCGGACGGAAGCGAGCGATGGGCCGGCCGTGAAGTCGAATGGGAGGATCTGCTCGATCAACACCCGCGCCCTCCAGACGCCGAGGGGATCCGCGTCTTTGCACCGGTGCGCAAGGTGCAGGGTGACCGTGCCGAGGTACGGGGCTCCGGCCTCGTCCACGCGTCCCACCACGGCTCCGAGTCCGCGCAGCTCGACCGGCACCGTGGAGGCACCGTGCCTCGCGCCCTGCAGAACGGCCGGCACTGCGGCTTCCGCCGAGTCGTCCGCGGAGGTCTCCGGTGCGTCCGAACCCTGCCCCCCACCGGCGCGCACGAGGACGACCACCGCGGCCGCACACGCGAGGGCCGCGCACAGCCCGAGCGCCACACGTCGTCGAGGGAACCGGGAGGCGTGTCCGAGGTCAGCGCGTCCGGTGTCGGGCGATTCTCCGCGGTCTTCGGGAGCCTGCATCCAAGGCAATGTAGCGCACGTGCGCCGCCGGAGACAGCGTCCGGAGCGTCCACGGCCCGGGTCGTGCGCGCAGACAGGCGGCGCGCAGACAGGCGGCGCGCAGGCAGGCGGGTCGCGAACGGAAAGTCGTCCGCGCCTCGGCCGGGAGGTCGGAGCTTCCGGCGAGACCGGAGGGGGGAGACTCCAGACCGGCTCGGCACCTGGCCCGGACTACTCATGAAGGAGTGCGTCGGACGGGATGAACCAGCGGAAGTCAGCCGCTGCGGGACGCCCATCCGCTGTGTAACTTCGACGGATTGGACCGTGCGCCTTCATGAATCGTTCGGGCTATGTCGCGGAGTCCGGACCCACGTCCTGATAGACGACGGTCTGGGCGATGCCACCGAGCACGGCGAAGAGCACCTGCACGTGAGCGGCGATCAGGAGCGCGAGCGTACGGCCGAGACCGGAGAGGAGCTCGGGCACGAAGAAGCCGGAGAGCACCATCGGCACCAGGGTCGCCAGGAAGACCACGAGGATGGGCAGGCCGTGCCCGCGGGTGAGGTCACGGCTCCGGCGCAGGGACCCCGAGACGTCGCGTTCCTCGTGGACCGCGACCGCCACGGCGACGAAGAGCACGCAGGCGAGGAAGATGCCGGGGACGACGAGCAGCGTGAAGCCGACGCCGACGAGGATGCCCGTGACGAAGGCTACGTCGAGGCCTCGCCACAGACCGTGCAGGCCCTCGCGGATCCCCTCGCCGAGGGGGAGCCTGCGCCCCTGCAGATCCCGGCGCACGCCGTACGAGAGGCCTGCCGCGACGAGGTAGTACGCGAGGAACGCGAGGATCCCCACGACGAGCTTGCCCGCCAGCTCCGTGTGCGGAGCGGCGTCCACGTCCTCGACGTGCACGTGTCGTGCGTGGATCGGGGCACCCGGTCCCACGATCAGGGAGCCCACGAATACGGGCGTGAAGAGGAGGAGGCCCAGGATCAGGAAGACCGGCAGGTTGCGCAGCAGGATCCGGAGCGAACGCCCCATGACGTCGATCGCGCGGGTTGCACGGGCCGTACTGACACTGCGTCGTCGTATCGGATTCAAGACCATCCTCCCTCGCCCCGGCGGAACCCGCGCGTCCGCGCGAATCCCGGCCCCCCACGTTCGCACGGGTCGGAGCGCCCGCCAAGGGCCCTGGAGGACCGGTACTGCCCCCACTTTCCGCTCGCGCACCCGGGCCCCAGTCCTCTTCCGGAGGCAGTGCAGGGTAGAGGTCGACCGTCCGGGTCGTCCGGGCCATGGGTCCTCATCGAGGGGGCAGCCAGACGCCCGTCTTTCGTTCGAGTCGGGGGCTTGGGTGGGTCCGGACGACCCGTCTTTCCCGGTGCGAGGCCGTCCCGCCGAAACCAGGGCCGCCGCTGGGACCGTCTCTGTGAGTGCCCCGACCTCTCGGCACCCACGGCGTCTAGACTCGGCCCCTTCGCATCCGGAGAAGTACCGATGGGTGGATACCTCGCACGAACCCTCGTCCTCCCGATCGCTCTCCCGATCGCTCTCCCGATCGCCCTGCTCGGTTCGGCCCTGGACGATGCGTCCGCTGCCGAGAATGCAAACGCCGCGATCCCCCGGGACTTCGAGACCGGGGAGCCTGCGGACACTCCGGGGCGTCGAACGGCGTGGCCGGTGCGGGGCGTATGCGTGGGCGTGTGCGTGTGCGTGGGCGTGTGCGTGGGCCGCGCCGCCCGGCTCCTTGCCCTGGGCACCGACGGGATGCCCGATCGCTGAGCACGCCCTTGCCGCCGTCCGTGCGTTCCGGTCCCGGCTCCTGGGTGGACGCGGCGTGCCTGCTCGCGGCGGGTCTCGCGCTCCTCTTCTCGACGTGGGGCACGTGGCCCGACCTCCTGGTCGATTCGGGCGGGGAGATCTACGTCGCGTGGCAGCTCGCCGAAGGCAAGGCGCTGTACACGGACATTGCGTGGTTCCACGGCCCGTTCTCCCCCTGGTGGAATGCCCTCCTGTGTTCCTGGTTCGGCACGAGCCTGTGGACCCTGATGCTCTTCAACGTGGGCCTCGTCGCCGCCATGGTCCTCTTGCTCTACCGATTGGTCCGAAGCCAGTCGGGACGTCTCCCCGCTCTCGCCTCGGGCCTGGTGTTCCTGGGCCTCTTCGCCTTCAACGGTCTCCTGCCGCGTGGCAGCTACACGTGGATCAGCCCGTACGCCCACGGCGCGACCTACGGCCTGGCCGCGACCGTCGTGATGATCACCCTCCTCGACCGGGCGATGCGGCGGCGACGACCTGCAGCCCTCGTCGGCGCGGGCGTATGCCTGGGCGTCGCGTTCCTGACCAAACCCGAGGCCTTCGTCGCCGCCCTGGCCGGCGCCGCGGTCTGCCTGGGACTGGGGTCGTGGGCCGGGTCCCCGCCCTGGCGACGCGCGCGAACCGGCCTGCCCCTCTTCCTGGGCGGCGCGGCTCTGGCGATTGCGGCCGCGTTGGTTCGCCTTCTCGTCACGATGCCGCCCGACGAGGCCCTCACCTCCCTGTGGGGCGGATGGCCCGCGGTTCTCGACGGCCGCACGGCGGAGCTGCCGTTCTTCCGGGCCAACATGGGCCTCCTCGCCCCCTGGGAGAACCTGGGCACGATGCTCCGCCTCTCGGGGTGGGCACTGGTGCTGTTCCTCCCCCCGGCACTCCTCGCTCTCGCCGTCCCCCGCCTGTCTCTCAGGGCCCGGACCCTGGCGGTCCTCCTGCTCGGCCTCGCAGCGCTGGTGCTGGCGATCGCGGACTGGCAGAAGGTGGCCATCGCCGCCGGGGGGCCGTCCACGGCGAGGATCCTGATCCTGAGCGTCCTGACGGCGACCGGAATCGGAGTGCTCTCGTGCGTGCTCCTACGCCGACCCCGGGTGCCTCCCGACGCGGTCCTCCCCTCCTTGGTCTTCGTGGTGACCGGTCTCGCCCTGGTGCGCAAGTGGCACCACGTGTCGTGGTACCACCTGGCCCGTCCTCTGCCCGTGCTCGTGGCGGTCCTGCTCGGTGTCTCGATGGTCTCGCTCATCGGCGACCGCAGGGCAGCGCGCGATACGCGCCGCCGGATCCTCGATCTCGCGGCCCTGGCCGTCTCGCTGACGCTGCTCGGGAAGATGCTCCTCGCGCCCGTGTTCGGCCACTACGGGTTCACGCTGGCGCTTCCCGCCACGCTCGTGCTGCTGGCCGCCGCGGGGGGACGTGGGCCGGCCCTGATCCGGCGTCGAGGGGGGCGGGGCGAGGTGCTCACCGCCGCCTTCCTGGCCGTGGTGCTCGTGCTCGGCGGCGGGCTCCTGGAAGCGAACCGCGCGGCGCCGTCGGTGCGAACGCACGCGATCGGATGCGGCGGGGACGCATTCCGCGCCGACGAGGGCACGCAGGTCGTTCGAGAGTTCCTCGTCCGCCTCGAGGAGCACGCCGCGCCCCATCAGACGCTGGCCGTGCTTCCCGAAGGCGTGATGCTGAACTACCTGGCGCGCCGCCCGAGCAGTGTCGCGTACTTCAACTACCTGCCACCCGACGTCTCCATCTTCACGGAGGCCGCCATCGTCGCGGCGTTCGAAGCTCGTCCTCCGGACTTCATCGCCCTCGTGGATCGCCCCACGCCCGAGTACCGCCAGGGCACGTTCGGCACGGGGTTCGGCCGGGACCTGATGGCGTGGGTCAACTCCCACTACCATCCCGTGGAGCGGATCGAAGCCTCGAAGGATGCGGACCCACCGCCCTGGTGCGGCTGGATCGTGCTTCTCGCCCGAGACGCAAACGCGGGGTCCTGAACCCGGGCATCCGTGGTTCCGAACGTCACGGATCCGGGGCATCACGGATCCGGGGCTTCAGGGGGAACGCAGCAGCCACAGGCTGGCATGTTCCACCTCCGCGACCCGTTCGGCGGTCGAAAACCGCGCGCGGATGACGCGCCAGATCCCCAGGCGCGCTTCGGCGACACCGCCCGAATCCCGGTAGTGATGCTCGTCCTCGACGAGGACGACCCAGAGCCGCTCGATGCCGGCGGGCAGGGGCCGCTCGGCGGGGTAGTCCGTGGTCGCGGGATCCACGAATCGGGTGCCACCGGCCGGCTTGGTCGGATCGACCCAGTAGAAGGAGCCCGCAGGCTCGCGGTACCACCGGAAGGAGGTCTGCGACATGAGGCCACCGAGCAGGACGACGTCGTCCCCCTCTTGCTCGTACCGCGAGGCCACCCGGGCGGCCTCGCGGGCGTCGAAGCGGGGATCCGCCCGCACGGTGCAGACGAGACCCACGGCAACCGAGAGGAGGAGGGAGCCCGCCAGGACGATGCCGGTCGTC
>JAUXCH010000354.1 GCA_030618975.1 Planctomycetia bacterium | reverse complement strand
GAAGCCGAATGGGAGTTTGCCGCACGTCACGGAACTCGGGGCGCGTGATCTCGCGCACCTTCCCCGACGTGGTGTCGAGCACCTTGATGTGCGAGGTGACCTCGCTCGTCGCGAAGGAGTACGCGAGGTAGCGGCCGTCCGGAGACCAGGCCATGCCGTCGATGCGATCCGCCTTGCTCCTGTCGACCGTCTCGACCGTGCGCCCCTTGAGGTCGACGAGCAGCAGCTCCTGCCTGTGATTGGTGAGGGCCACGCGGAGTGTCCCTGCGGGCGCGACCGCGAGTTCCAGCGTGCGACCGAGGTTGTTCTTCACCTCCCGGGCGCGCCCCCGTCCGTCCGCGGGATGGATGACGATGCGTTCCTCGCCGCCCTTGTCCGCCACCGTGACGACGTGCTTCCCGTCGGGCAGCCACGCCGCGAGGCGGTGCCGCTCCTTCGAGGCCGCGCCGTGCCGAAGTGCGCCGCCGTCCCACAGGCCGAACGTGAAGGCGCCCCCACGCGCCGTCACGGCCAGCGAGTGGCCCTGCGGGTGGAGGTCGAAGTCCTCGAAGTTGTTCGTCGAAGGCACGAACTTCCGCTGCCGATCGGCACGGGGACTGCGGATCGAGACGGGGATCCGACGCTCTTCGTCCGTGGCGGGGTCGTAGAGGAAAAGGTCCGCGCCCGCGTGGAAGACGATGCGCTTCCCGTCCGTGCTGGGGAACCGGACGTAGAAGTCCTCGTGATTCGTATGCCGCTTGAGCCCCCGTCCCGTGGGCGTGCAGGAGTAGAGGTTGCCGTGTCCCTCGTGATCGGAGAGGAAGAAGATGCGGGATCCGATCCACATGGGGCTCGCGAGATTCCCGTCGAGGCGGATCAGGTGCTTGAACTCCCCCTTCCCCTGCCGGTCCACCCACAGCGTTCCGGCCGTCCCGCCGCGGTAGCGCTTCCAGCGCGCGGGGTCGCCCGAGTTGCGTCCGATGACGACCCCCTTGCCCCCCTGCTCGCAGGACCCGGCACGCGCAGGGCCGTAGGGCAACGCGCGCGGGGGACCGCCTGCAAGCGGCACGGCGTAGAGGTGCGCGTAGCCCATCTGGAACTGGCGCCAGTCGCTCGCGAGGAGGACGGTCTTTCCGTCCTGACGCCAACCGATGGTCTGCGTCATCGAACCGAGCCAGGTCAGACGGCGCGGTTCGCCGCCGTCCGCATCCATCACGTACACTTCGTTCGGACCGTCGTCCTGGCCGGTGAACGCGACGGTCTTTCCGTCCGGCGACAAGTGGGGAAAGGTGATGCGCCCGGGACTCGCCGTGAGGCGGCGCACCGTACCGCCGCTTGCCGATACGGACCAGAGGTCGTCTTCGCAGACGAACACGACGGTGTCGTCGTGGAGGGTGGGGTGGCGGTAGTAGCCCGCTTCGGTCGCCATGCCGGATCTCCTGCTCTGCGGACGGGACGCTGGGAGCAATCCTACCGCGCCGCGGTGCGGCAAAGGACCGGGAACGGCGTGCTCCGCGCCCTCCCCGGGGCACTCCGGCTCGCCGCGCCAGGTCGGGCCCTGGCGGGTAGAACGACCCCGGGTACGGACGGTCGGAGTGGACGATGAAGATCCTCGTCATCGGCGGCACCCGGTTCATCGGGCCCGCGATCGTGCGCAGGTTGCTTGCGCGCGGTCACGAGGTGGCCGTCTTCCACCGCGGAGAGACGGTCGGCGATCTGCCGGCGTCGGTCGAGCACATCCACGGCGACCGCGACCGGTTGGCCGAGTCGCGCGGCGCGCTGCACCGGTTCGCGCCCGACGCGGTGATCCACAACGTGGTCAGCTGTCGCCGACAGGCCGCAGAGGCCATGGAACTGTTCCGCGGCATGACGGAGCGCCTGCTGCTCGTGAGCAGCATGGACGTCTACCGCGCCTACGGTCGTCTCGGCGGGACCGAGCCGGGCCCGCTGGAACCGATGCCGCAGGACGAGACCGCTCCTCTCCGGGAGCACCTCTACCCCTATCGCCCGCACGCCAAGGACGCCTCCGACCCGAAGTGGGAGTACGACAAGATCCCGGCCGAGAAGGCGGTCCTCGGCGATGAAGATCTGCCCGGCACCGTTCTCCGCCTTCCGATGGTGATCGGGCCCGGCGACTATCAGCGCCGCCTGTTCGACCTGGTTCGCCCCATGGTGGACGGTCGCCGCGCCATCGTGCTCCAGGAAGGGCATGCTCACTGGCAGTCGACCTACACCCACGTCGAGAACGTCGGCGAAGCCGCCGCGCTCGCCTGCACGCACGACGCCGCAGCAGGCCGCGTCTACAACGTCGCCGACGGCGCGCTCTCGACCCTCGAGCTGGGCGCGCTCGCCGCCCGGACGCTCGGTTGGGACGGGGAGTTCGTGCTCCTCCCGCGCGAAGAGCTGCCGGAGGCCCTCGTGATTCCGTGGTGCGTGGAGCAATCGCTCGTGATGCAGGCCGAGAGGATCAACGAGGAGCTGGGCTACGAACCGCTCATCGACCTCGAGGACGGCGTGTGCGAGGCCGTTCGCTGGGAACGCGACAACCCGCCGGACCCGATCCCCGAGGACCGTCTGAACTACGAGGCACAGGACGAGGTCCTGGGCGGCCTCTAGCTCTTCACCTCTCCCGCCTTCCGCGACGGCGCGTGGGAGATCCGCATCGCGACCAGTTGGGCGACGATCACCGCAATGTAGAACTGCCCCGTCACCGCCTCCAGGGCGGCGATCGAACGGGCCAGCGCGCGGATGGGCACCATGTCGCCGTAACCGAGCGTGGAGAGCGTGACCAGGCTGAAGTACCCGCCGTCCGCCTGCACGGCGACCGAGCCGGCGAAAGACCCCGGACGCATCGTTTCCAGCAGGGAAAAGACCTGGTTGAAGGCGAGCCCGATGAGGAGATAGGCACACACGGCGCCGAGGATCATGTCCACGCTGACTGCGGCGTCGCGGAACACGTGCCGCAGGATGACGCCGATGGTGAGGAGCAGGAAGAGGACGTGGACGACGTAGGAGGACACTTCGATCCACCGCGCGTCCGACCTCATGAGCGCGGCGTCGAGCACGACACTGGCCACGGCCAGCGCGATCAGGGAGGCAAGCTGGCGCCGGGAATCGGCCGCCGGGAAGATCGTGGCGAAGAAGATCAGGAGGAAGAGGAGCCCCGTGCCCCAGCGGATGTTCAGGCCGCTCTCGTGGAGCATGGAGTGGACGATCAGATACGCGACCAGGGCGAGAAGCAGCGCCGCGTAGCTGCCCAGCCGCAGCCGACGCCTGCCCAGAACCTCGGTGAAACCCGCCATCGCCACCTCCGCGCGCCATGCGACCGCGGAGAACCTACCACGTCGGAACCGGCGCCTACCCCCCCACCTCCTCGAGCACCTTGATCTGCGTGCCGTCCTCGAGCGCGTCGCCGGGGTGGAGGACGACGCGCGCGCCGGGCTCGAGGCCGTCGAGCACCTCGCGGACGCGGCCGTTCCTCAGGCCCGTCTCGACCTTCCTGAGGTGCGCCGTCTCGCCCTCGACGACGAACACGTGCCAGGCGTCCCCATCGCGGAAGAGCGCGCCTTCGGGCACCAGCAGGGCGTCGCCTCGCTCCTCGAGGATCACACGGGCCTCGACGCGGAACCGGTCGCCCAGTCCCGTGTCCCCCGGGTCGAAGGTAATGATCACGTAGACGCGCTGCTGCTCCACGCCCAGCGACGAGATCTTCTCGAAGGCGCTCGGGTGAATCCGGTCGATCCGGCCCTGGAGCACACGGGCGCCGAGGGCGCGGCCGTAGATCTCGGCCTGCATGCCTTTCCGCATGTGCGCCGCGTCCTCGGACAGGTAGTCCACCTCGACCTCGAGCCGCGACAGGTCGCCGATCTCGAGGAGAGGCGTGCCAGGAACGACGACGGTCTCGCTCTCCTGGACGAGGCGCAGTACGACGCCCGACGTCGGGGCGACGATCTCGGTGCGCTGCAGGTCGTCACGCAGCTTCTCGAGCGACGCATTCAACGCCTGGATCTGCTGCTCGTACGCCTTCTCCTCCCACTCGAAGTCGGTGAGGCGCGCCTCGAGGGTGGTCCGGTTGAGGTGGGTCGCGGCGATGGCGAGTCGGGCGATCTTGATCCGCACCTCCTGGGCGCGGACCTGCTCGTGCGCCGTCTGCTCGGCCGCGACGGCCGCGTCGAGCTCAGCGTCGGGGATCAGCCTTTCCTCGGCGAGCTGCTTCGCGCGCTGGAGATCCTTCTCGTGTCGCTCCCAGCTGACCTTCGCACGGTCGAGCTCGCGGAGCGCGACCTCCAGCGACTCAGCCGCCGTTTCCTCCAGCACCTTGGCTCGTTCGATCTCCTCCGGTTTCGGGACCTTCGTGCCCACTCCGGCGATGCGCTGCCGCATCGCGCGGATCTCGGCCTCCACCTCCGCGACGGCGCTCTTCAAGGGCAGCGGATCGACCTGCGCCAGCAACTGTCCCTTCTCGACCGCGTCGCCCTCCTCGAGATCGACGCGCAGAAGCCGCCCTCCGAGCGGCGCCGATACCACGTAGCGCTCCAGGACGCGCGTTCGCCCTTCCTCCTCCACGAACGAGCGGATGGGGCCTCGTCCGACCACTCCCACGTCGACCGGCACGGGCCGGGCCTGCGCGAGGACGTAGAGCGCCCCCAGCAGCAGGAGGGGGATGCCGATCCACAGCACTCCTTTGAGCATGAGAGGATCACTCCCTCGCCTTGAGGACCTCGACGAGGTCCAGTCTCCGCAAACGGCGGAGAACGGCAAGGCTGGCGAGGACGGCGAAGGCGAGCGTGACCACGATGGTCCAGAACACGCTCTCCGCCGTCAGGACGAAGGGGAAGCGGTACAGGTCGGTCTCGTACGCCTTGGTCAGCAGCCAGCTGAACAGGACGCCGAGTGCCAGGCCGGGCACGAGCGCGAACACGGCGAGCAACAGGTTCTCACTGGAGAGGAGCACGGACGCCTCGCGGTGCGTGAAGCCGAGGACGCGCAGCGCGCCCAGCTCCCGGTGTCGCTCGGCAAGGGCGATCCGCGCGGCGTTGTAGAGCACGCCGAAGATGATGGCCCCCGCGAACAGCAGCAGGATGCCCAGCATGATGCCCTGCGACTCGGCGATGGTGGCCTCGAAGACCTCCGCGGTCTGCGCCTTGAACGTGACGGCCGCTACCGAGGGAAGTTCCTTGAGCTCGCGGCCGAGATCCTCGGCCTGCCTCGGATCCACCAGCAGGCGTACGCCGGTGATCGCGTCCACCTCCCGGATCCAGCGCGACAGCGTGTTCAGGCTCGCGTACGCGGAGACGCCCATGTACTCCTCGACGACGCTCGCGACCGGAGCACGGAAGACCGGCTTGGCCCCCGTGAGGACGCGCACCTCGACCTCCTCGCCCGCCTTCACGCCGAGGAGGTCCGCAAGCTTGCTGGAGAGGAGGAGGCCGTGCGCCGGCAGCGCGACGGAGCGCTGACCGCTGTCCAGGAGCCCGAAGAGGGAGTGGTCCTCCGCGAGACCCACGATGGCGGTCTGCCGCGAGCGCCAGCCGTTGACGAACTTCACGGCCACCGCCAGCTCGGGCTCGGCCTTGCGCACGCCCTTCAGCCGCCTCACCTCGTGAAGGCTGCTGCGACCGCGCTCGTCGTGGAACACGACGTGGACGTCCTGCCGCTCCACGAGACGGAACTGCGTGTCCATCAGCTCGAACATGGCGTCGTAGGAGAAGAAGGTCAGCAGCAGGATCGACACCGACAGGCCGACGCCGAGCACGGTGGCCGCGGCGCGCCACTTCTCGCGCGACAGGCGCCGCACGATCATGCGGGCCACGAACCCGAGCCGAGGCCAG
>JAUXCH010000477.1 GCA_030618975.1 Planctomycetia bacterium | reverse complement strand
TTGGCGGCGTTGCTCCCTTTCTGGACACCCGTCACGAGGAGGGTGGGGGCGGGCACCATCCCCGCCGGATTGCGGTAGAGGATCAGGTAGGCGCGGACGATGTGGCTGGCCTTGTGGATCTCCCCGTTGGCCGGTGTCCGTTCCGCGTCACCGAAGTCGTAGGGTTTCGGCTCGTAGCGGAACACCGCATCCTCCCCGGGTTCCAGGTGCGGCGTCAGGTCGATCCACCACGGCCGTACGACGTCGCCCGGTGCCCAGCCCGCACGGGGATACTTCCAGGTGCCGTACTGCGGTCGGTTGGGATTGAGGTAGCAGTCGGTCTTCCAGAGTACGTTCTCGAAGCGCTGCTCCTCGCCCGCGGCCGGTGCGAAGACGAGCGCGCGCTCCGAGGGCGTGAACTCGCCGACCTGCGAGTGGCCGGTCGTCGTGACGAACACGCGTGCAGCCGCGGCCTCCTCGTCGATCTCGACGGTCCGGGGCGTGAAGAAGTCCTGGAAGTGGTTCTCGGCCGACCCGTAGTGCGCGGTACCCACCCACAGCGGCACGACGCGGTACGGCTCGAGCTCGGGCGTGCCGTGGTAGAAGTCCAGCGACACGCTCATCAGGTAGCCGCGGTTCTTGTAGAAGTTCGTCCCGGCGGCGATCTCCAGCGTGATCTTGCCGGCGAGCCAGGGGCGGAAGTGCGTCACGTCCACCTTCCAGTGGCACGGCGTCCGGTACGACGTGATGAAGGGCACGATGCCGCGCTTCGTGCCCTCCGCATCGAGGATCGAGACGTGGCCGCAGCGATCCCACTCGTCCCAGCTCTTGCCCGCGTCGTGGATCTCGAGCGTCAGGATCACGCGCTCGAATGCCCAGTTCACCGGCGGCAGCCCGACCTCGGCCTCGTACGCCGTCTTGCCGTTGTCGGTCAGTACGTGGTGGAAGACCTCGATGTGCAGCGGCGGCCTGCGGTGCTTCGCGGGCTCGCCGACCTCGAAGCGGACGTCCCGGACGTCGAACCCGGTCGTGGCGTCGGCACGCGTTCCGGCGCCGATCGCCAGGCGCGACTCGTAGGGCAGCAACCCGGCGACGAAGTACGCGTCGTAGACCTTCGACTCGCCGAACTCGACCGTCACCTCCGCGCCCCCTGCCACGTGCCGGACGTCGATCGCCACGTCCACGAAGTCGCCGCGAAACTCCTCCTCGGCGAGGCGCTTCACGATCTCCCGTCCGTCCCAGTGCAGCGAGACCTCGCGCTCGGGGAGGCCGAGCACGTTGCCCGCCGATCCGAACGGCTCCTCGGTAGGCGGATCGTGGACGTCGATCCCGACGGCGAACGTTGCCCTCAGGTTAGGCTCGACCCAGCTCTTGACGAACGGGGCGGGACCGCGCACGCCGTACTCCGCGGTGTCGAGGAACACGAACGCGCCGCCGTCGCCGCCCCCGAGGACGCGCATCCGGCCGTTGAGACCGACCTCCTCGTAGGCGCCCTCCCACCCGCGGTCGAAGGCGACGGCGTTGGACTGCCCCGGCGTGCGCTGCGCGTCGAGCAGCCGGTAGACGCCGTCCGCGAACGACGGGCCGTCGCCGGCGGCGAAGCACGACAGGTGCGCCTCGGGCTCCGGAGCGGGCTCCTCGGCGCGGGCGGAGAGGGGGACCAGGGCGCAGAGCGCCGCAAAGAGGAGGATCTTCATCGTCGGATCGCCTCGGGGAACGGGGGGCCCGAGATCCTACGCCGGGAGCACGCGACGGTCCCGCGTGCCCCGCGAATCACCGATCCGTCCCGGTCTCCGGATCGGGGGGCGCCGGCATGCGTTGGACCGGCGGGACGGGGACGGTCGGGACGTCCCTCTCCAGGTGGCGCCAGCGCGGCTCCAGTCCCGCCCGCCGTACGATCTTCGCAGGCGGGGACGTCCCCAGGTGGTTGTCCCTCCAGACGTGCCACTCGCGGTTCGACTGGTGGAAGCGGACGGGTTTGCCGGAGGTCTGGTGGATCGCGTTCTCCTCGATCCGGAAGCCCTTGCTCCCCTGGCCGAGGAAGATCCCGTTGTTCGGTGCCCGTCCGGCCATCTCGCTTCGCGCCACGTCGTGGATGTGGTTGCCCCGGATCACGGTTCCGGGCTGGAAGCCGAGCGTGTAGATGCCGCCGCCGTCGGCCAGCACGCGCATCACGTGATGGATGTAGTTGTGCTCGATCACGTTGGCCCGGCAGGCCGTGGGAGAAGGGTCCCACTTCCAGCCCAGGGAGATCCCGGAGTATCCGAATCGGCGCACGACGTTGTTTCGGACGACCGTCGAGTCGGTGATTCCCGCCCAGATGCCGTGCGCGGAGAAGTGGTCGAGCCCGCCGTCGGAGATCAGGTTGTTCGCGACGACGTCGTTCTTCGAGACGCCCTCCCCCCTTCCGATTTTCACGCCTCCGCCGCCCAGGTCGAACATCCGGTTGCACGACACCTGGTTGTCGCTGGCCCCGTCACGCAGTTCGAGCGCGTAGCCGCCGAGATGGGCGAAGGTGCACTCGCGGACGACGCAGTGCCGGACGAACGACCCGTCCCAGGCCGCCGGCAGATCGATCATGCCCTGCCCGGACGAGTACCCCTTGGCGGGCAGAGGCCAGCCCGTGTGGAGGAGCGACAGTCGCTCGAAGCGGACGTGGGCGACGGGACGATTCCGCTCGCGGTCGCCCTCGAGGCGGATCAGGCACTCCGGGCCCGGTGCCGTGAACGTGAGCGCGTCGGGGGCCTCGCCGGGAGCCGGCAGGTAACGAACGGTTGCGGCCTGCGCGTCCAGGGTCCAGGTCCCCGGTTGCTCGGGGGCCTCGCGGACGTTCTCGACGAAGTAGGGATTGCGGTTCCGCTTCCACCAGTGGCCGACGCGGTAGAGGGGGAAGCCCGTGAAGCGGACGACGGAGCCCTCGATGTCGAGCTCGCGGATTCGGAGCCTTGAAGCACTCCAGTCGTGGAGCACGACGACCTCGACGTCTTCGAGGTGGCTCCACCGTCGGAGGTCTCCGGGATGGAAGCGGAACTCGTCCTGGCTGCGACGGTGGGGCATGCCCTCGCGTGCCGGTGCGTCCGTCAGGCCGGCGACCACGAACGGCCCGAGGACGGGCCGGTACCGGCGCGTGTCGTACGCCGCGTTCGACGCCCGAACGAACAGATGTCGGAAGGCACCCGCCGCCTCGGGGACCTGGATCGTCCAGGCGCCGTCCGGCGCCCGCCCTCCGGGCGAAAGCTCGGTGCCGCCGCTGATCGCGGCGTGCTCGCCGTCCTGCGCGGCCCAGGTGCGGGGACCCGCGGCCGTCCCGGAGTCCTCCGGGCCGAGAAGCAGCGGCGTCGTTCGACGGTGGATCCCCTCGCGGAGGAGGATCCGCACGGGCGTCGTGTCCGGCACCTCCCGCGCGGCGTCCCGCGCTCGTTCCAGGGAGCGGAAGGGGCCGTCCGCGCGGTCCGGACTTGCCGCGGGCAGCCCCCCCGACCAGGCGTCGTCACCTGCGGGAGAGACGTAGAACGCGACGCCCTCCGCGCCCGGGGTGCGGGTCGCCAGGAGCAGCACCCCGAGCAGGACGAGGGCGGGGAGAACCCGGGCGCGCATCAGGATCACACCCGGCTACGCGGTCAACGCCGGCGGCCGCCGCCGCCGCCTCCCCGCATACCGCCGCCACCGCGGGCAACGCTCCCCGAACGGAAGCGCATGCCCGCGCGGCGGTTGCGCTGCCAGCCGAGCTCGAGCGCATCCTGGTTGTCACGGTCGTCTACGCGCTGTTCGGCCACTGCGATGTCGGGGTTGTCCGGATCGAGATCGCGCGCCTTGGCGAGCTCCTTCTGGGCCTTGCTCGTCGAGCCACGCCACACGTAGATGTCCGCGCGCCGGACGTGGGCGTTGACCATCCCGGCGATGACGTTGGCCTTGACTTCGTCGGCACGCGTCAGCACGTCCTGGTCCTCGGCGAAGTCCTTCACGATCTTCTCGAGCTTCTTCAGACCCGCCGCGCCCTTCGTGATGGCGCTCTGGAGGAGCTTCAGGGCCTTGGATTCACTGTCTTCGACGAGTCCCTCCTCGAGGAAGTCCTTCGCCTTCGTCAGGTCCTTCTTGAGCGGCTCCACCTTCTTGCGGAGCGCCTTCTCCTTCTTCTTTGCCTCCTCGTCGAGGCTGTCGAGCTCCTCCTGCTCCTGCTTCGCCTGGTACTCGTCGTACTTGGTCTGCAGGTCCTTGTAGATGTCGCGCGCGGCGGTTCCGGCGGCCGTGTCGGGCATCCGGGCGAGGAGGGCCTCGAGCTTCTTCTCGGCGTTCTCGAAGCGTCCCTCGTCGATGTCCTTCTCGGCGGACTGGAGGACGCGCTCCGCGATGCCCTCCCGGATGTCGGGGAGGTTCCCTTCCCGGATGTCCTTCACCAGTTGCGGATCTAGCTGAGTGGCCTTCTCGACCTGGAGCTTCGCGCGCGAGAACAGACCGTTCTCGTAGGCCCACAGCCCCAGCTTGAGGTGCTTCTTCGCGTCGTCGCCGGCGGCCTTGTCTGCCAGGCCGTAGAAGAAGTGGGGGTCGAGCTTGGAGGCCGGCACCTTCATCTTGGCGGTGCCGCCCCCCTTGGGCGTGAACTTCACCTGGATGCCGTCGTCGAAGACCTCGAGGATCTTCGCCTTGCGCACGCGGCCGTCCGCGAGGATCACCTCGTCGAGGGCGAAGGCGTCGGCCGCC
>JAUXCH010000323.1 GCA_030618975.1 Planctomycetia bacterium | reverse complement strand
TGCGTGCCGGCGGGCGAGAAGGATGCGGCGATCGTGCGCCCCGAGTCGTCGGGGAGCACCTGGAGGAGGCGGCCCTCCAGGTCCCAGAGGCGGGCGGGGCCGGCCTGGTAGGACCGCGTGAGGATCACGTCGCCCCGCGGGGAGAAGTCGGCGGAGACGAGCGGAAGTTCCTGGCCGCCGAACACCGCGAGCTCCTGGCCTTCGAGATCCCAGAGCCGGGCGGTGCGGTCCCACGAGACCGTCAGGACGCGCCCTGCGCCGGGCGAGAACGCCACGGAGAACACGGCGCCGCCGTGTCCCTCGAGGACCGCGGTCTCCTGCCCGTCGGCGTCCCACAGCCGGGCCGTGGAGTCGAGCGAGCCCGTAGCGATGCGCTGCTCGTCGGCGGAGAACGCGGCGCCGAGGGCCTGGGCGGCGTGCCCTGCGAGCATGCGGCGCCGCTGTCCGTCGTACAGGGGAGTCTCCGCCGCGTCGGTCAGGACGACCCAGCGGGCCCCGTCGGGGGAGACGACGATGCGCTCCGCGGCACCCTCCTCGTCGTCCCATACCTCCAGGATCACGTCTCCGTCCGGGAGCGCCGTGTCGGTGAGGTGGGCGCCACCCACCGTGACCACCTGGACGGCGTCCTCGCCGGCCGTCGCGTGCGCGGATCGAACCCGGTCGGCGTCGTCCGGCCCCTCGATCGTGCGCTCGTGCTCGCCGCCCAGGCTCCAG
Organism: Planctomycetia bacterium; assembly: GCA_030618975.1. Taxonomy (GTDB): domain Bacteria; phylum Planctomycetota; class PLA2; order PLA2; family JAEUHO01; genus JAUXCH01. The sequence continues at coordinate 5,454 of JAUXCH010000323.1, read as the reverse complement.
AGCCTTGCCGTCCCGTCGAGCGACACGGTGAGCACGTGCTTGCCGTCGGGCGTGAACTCCGCGGTGATCAGCTCGGCCGTGTGGCCCGCAAGGATGTGAAGCAGCGCGCCCTCCCGGTTCCAGAGCCTGGCGGTGTGATCGACCGACCAGGTGAGGACGTGCTCGCCGTCGGGCGAGAACGCGCCGCCGAGGACCTTGCCGCCGTGGCCGCGAAGCAGGGCGACCTCCTCGCCCTCCACGTTCCAGAGGCGCGCATCGAAGTCGAGCGAGGTGGTGAGGACGAGCGTCCCGTCCGGGGACCACGCGGCGTCGAGCGTGGAGCCGCGGTGCGCGGCGAAGGGCGCGTCGCCTCGAACGGCTCGAAGCGCGCGGTGGAGCGCCTCGTGGACCTCGGGCGTGGCGGCGACGCGCAGCGCTTCGCGCGCGAGGAGCAAGCCGAGCGTCGGGTCGTCGCCAAGTGCTTCGACCGCGGCCTGCGCGAGCGAGACGGCGCGCACGCGGGTCCTCGCCGTCCGGTCGTCGTCGGCGGCCGGCGCGGGTGCGAGCGGAGCCGCCCCGTGTGCCGGGGGGCCCGGGGGCGTCGCCTCGCCGCCGCACGCGGCGAGTACCGGGAGGGTGAGGAGGAGAGCGACGACGGCGGCGGTCGGGAGGCGCATGGGCGGATTGTCGCAGATCCTCGACGCAGGCGCGTGGGATGGGGGGGCGGGGTGGGGCGTAGGGGATCAGAGGAGGTCGAGCAGCTCGTAGATCACGTTGGCGCCGGCCGTGTAGAGGGAGTCGATGCGCGTCTCGGCGAGCAGCGGCTGCATCTCCTCGTCGCCGACCAGGCCCAGGGCCGCGCAGGCGATTGCGCGGTTCAGCCCGGCCTCCTTCTCGCCGGCCAGGATCGCCACGAGCGACTTGACCGCCCGCGCGTCGCCGATGCGGCCGAGCGTCACCGCGATCTGGCCCTTGAAGGCCTGGCTGCGGGTGGTCCGCAGCGAGGTCACCAGCGTGAGCAGGACCTTCTCCTGCTCGGCGGGGGAGCCGCCGCCGAGCAGCCCGAGCGAGGTCGCCGCGCGCATTCGAAGCAACTCGCTCCGCGGCGAGGCCAGCGCGTCGGTCAGCGCGGACACCACGCCCTGCCGGGCGTCGCCCGTGAGGCCGAGGGCCAGGGCGGCGTAGGCACGGATCTCGGGATCCGCGTCGTCGTTCCTCAGGATCTCCAGCAGGCGTGCGCCGCTCTGCCGGTCGCCCGCCAGGCCCAGCCCGACGGCGAACGCGCCGCGCACGTGCGCGTCGGCGCCCTTCTCGACGCCCCGCCGGAGCGCCTCGACCGCGTCGAACCGGAAGCCCTGCCAGATGCCGGAGTCCACGGTGTGGTCGACGGGCGCGACGGCCACGCCCAGCGCGAGCGCCACGAAGGCGCGTTCGCCCGCGCGGGTCTCCTTCAGGGCCCCGAGGAGGCGGGCGCCGCCCTGGGCGTCCTTCACGAGGTCGTCGCCGCCGTCCGCCGCCTCCGCGGCGAGCAGGCGCGCGAGTGCCATCCAGGCGAGGTGCCGGGTGCCGGGCTCGCCCCGCCCGTCCAACGTGCCGAGCAAGGCCCGGCCGAGATCTCGGCGGGCACGTGCGTCCCGTTCGCCGAGGATGCCGGCGGACAGGGCGGCTGCCTGCTTCAGGAGGGTGCTCGCACCGCTCTTGCGCTCCAGGATTCCGACGATCACGGGCGCGCTTCGCACGTCGCCGGTCCGGGCGAGCGCCACGAGGGCGTTCGCGCGGACGAGGGCGGAGGCGGGTTCCGGCCACTCGCGGCCGCGCTCCGCGCAGCCTCCGAGCACCAGCTTGATGACGCGCGGGATCTGATCCGGATCGATGCGCGAGAGACCGACCAGGATGCCGACCTGCACCTCGTCGGGCAGCTTACGCGTGTTCCACGCGCGGAAGAGATGCTCTGCCGTCCAGGATCCGCTCGGCCGGCCGGAGGGCTGGTCGGCGAGGAGGCCGAGCGAGACGCCGGCGAACGCGCGGGTGCGGATGCCGAACGCGTCGTCCACGAGCACGTCGAGCAGGACGTCGCGCACGCCGTCGAGCAGGTCGGCGGGGAGCCTCGAGTGCGCGTCGGTGCGCGCGAGGTGGCCCAGCCCGAGGACCGCCGACTCGCGGATGTACTCCGGCACCGTCCGCGCGCCGCTCAACACGGCGAGGTGCGGCGCAACGTGCTTGCGACCCGTCGCGATCTTGCCGAGCCCGACGTAGGCGGCGGCCTCGGTGGGGATCCAATGATCGTGCTTCGGATCCAGGGTGTCGGAGAGCGCCTCGAGGATCTGCATGCGCACGCGGTCGCTCACACGGGCGCTCGCCTTGCCGACGGCGGGGCCGTTCGCGTCGCCGACGGCGAACATCGGGCTCGCCTCCGTGCGAAGCGTCCAGGCGCGGAAGTCCTCGAAGCGTTCGCGGCGCGACTCGTACCAGTGCAGCCAGTCGGTGACGCCGACGCCGGCCACTCCGATGCGTCCCGTCCTCGCCGTCCGTCCGGCGCCGGGCCCGCCGTCCAGGGTCGGGGTCGGGGGCGTGAAGTTCGGCGGAGCCTCGGGCGGCTCCCCCTCGGGGTCCGGACAGTCGGGGGCGGGGACCTCGGGCGCGCCCGGGGGGGCCGTCGGCTCCGCCGACGTCGGACCGCGCTGGACCGGGCCGGCGTAGCGGCCGCCGCGCGCCCAGGTGGGGGAGGCGAGGAGCAGGAGGAGGAGCGGCGCGAGCAGGAGGACGTGTGCGGCGAGTCGGTTCTTCATGGTTCGAGCCTCCGGCGGACCGGGGACGTCGATTCACCCCCGTGCTCCTCGGGGATCAAAGGTCGTGCCACGGGCGGCGGGAGGAGGACCCCCATGGATCGGGGGCCTCGGGCCGACGGGGCGGGTTGGGCGTGTCGTCCGCGTCCCGGGGCCTGTCACCGGCCGGAAACTTCGTTACCAGTGGAGGGGGGCGCCCAGGAGCCGGAGGCCCGTCCTACGTCTCCGTCCGGAGCCGCTCGGCCAGCAGGGTGGCGTTTCGGATGCAGTCCGGCACGGAGACGCCGCCGAGCACGTTGCCCGCGACGGAGAGGCCCGGCAGGCGCGCCTCGAGGGCTCGGGCCCGTTCGACGAAGAGGCCGTGCCCGATCTCGTACTGGGGGATGGCGCGCGGCCACCGGCGCACGTGCTGGGCGACGGGACGCCCGCGCGTGCCGAGCGCGCGGGAGAGCTCGGACGTCACGAGGTGCAGGACGCGCTCGTCGTCCCAGGTCGCGATCTCGGGATCCGTGCGGCCGCCGGCAAAGGCCGTCAGCGCCACGTGGCCCGGAGGGGCGCGGCCCGGGAAGAGCGAGGACGGGAACAGGCAGCCGAGGATGCGGAGCGACTCGCAGCGCGGCGCGAGGAAGCCGAACCCGTCGAGCGGGTGGGCGACGTCCTCCCGCCGAAAGCCCAGTGCGGCGAGGACGATGGGGGCGTAGGGCATCTCGTCGAAGAGCCGTGCGTCGCCGTTCGTCGCCTCGTCGAGCAGACGCGCCACGGCGTCGGCCGGCACGGCGAGGACGACCCGGCGGGCCGTGAGCGTGCCGTCGTCGGTGTCGAGGCGGAAGACCCCGTCGTCGCCGCGGAGGACACGCCGGCAGGCCGCGCCCGTGCGCACGGACGGGATGCCGGCGGCAAGACGGGCGGGCAGCGCGTCGAGCCCCTGGCGGATCGAGATCATGTGCCCGCTCGGCGCCGGACCCTTTTTCTTCGCGAAGGCGCCCTTCACCAGGCTGCCGTGGTTCTTCTCCAGCGCGTGGATCTTCGCCGTCGCCCACCGCACCGAGAGGCGCTCCGGGTCGCCCGCGTACACGCCCGACACGAACGGTCCGACGGCGTAGTCGAGCATCTCGCGGCCGAGCCGGCGCCGGACGAACTCGGCGACGCTCTCCTCGCGGTCGTCGAGGGGCGCGCGCACGAACGGCTCGCGCACGACGCGCGCCTTCGCCTCACCCGAGAAGAGCCGCGTGCGAAGGAAGGAGATCGGCCCCGACGGCAGGGGCTGCAGGCGTCCTCGCTTCCAGAGGTAGCGGCGCTTGCCCGCCGCGGCGCCGACGAGCTTGTCCGGGCCCAGGCCCGCCTCCTCGATCAGCGGGCCGACGTACGGGTTGTTCTCGAGCACGGTGTTCGGGCCGAGCTCGAAGAGCCAGCCGTCCTCGGCGTGGGTGACGATCGACCCGCCGACGCGCGGGGCGGCTTCGAGGAGCTCGACGTCGACGCCCGCCTTTGCGAGGTGCCAGGCCGTGGTGAGGCCGGAGATGCCTCCACCCACCACGAGCGCGTCTACGCCTGCGCCCTGCTGTCCCTCGCCGCCGGCGCCCATGAACCCTCCTCGCCGCGGCCGCCCGGCTCCGCGGTGGCAAACACCCTACCGCCTGCCGGGCGCGGCGCCGTGCGGATCCGGCGCTCTCGTCACGCGAGGCAGTACGCGGCCGCCATGATCAAGACGAAGGCGCCGGTGGCCGCGAGCTGGCGGATGCCGATCGCCGCCGGGCGCGCGCCGGGCGTCGGCCTCAGCACCGTGTCGACCGCATCCACGAGGACGACGGCGAAGGCGGCGATCGTCAGCGGCGGGGCCTGGCCGATGGCGACGAAGAACACGGCGGCGGCCAGCCCCAGGAGGTGGTGGACGAGTGTGCGCCGTCCGGCGGCGAGTCGTTCGCCCAGCGGGCGTCCCCGGGCCCAGCGCCGCTGGTCGAGGCGCAGGTAGACGTTGGCGATCGCGGAGGCGGACTGGAGCCACGTGAGCACCCAGAGCACCCAGGGCCCGGGGTAGTCCTTCCCGCCCGCCGCCCAGTAGGCGGCCGGCGCGGCGAGCGCCATCACGCCCGCCGCGAGCATCTCCATCGCCCGCTGGCGACGCTCGGCGTGGCGGAAGACGAGCCAGAGATACGCGCCGAAGACCAGGAGCCCGGGCGCCGCGAGCCCCAGCACGTGGGCGTCGCCCGCCTGCACGATGCACGTCACGCCCAGGAGACAGACGAACGCGTAGATCGCCATCCACTGGAGGGCGGGCCGCAGGTCGGAGCGCGGGCGGCGGCCCGAGAGCGCCTTCGCCGCGATCGTCGACGGCTGCATCAGGAGGAAGCCGGCGAGCGCGGCGATCACGAGCGAGACGAAGTTCCAGCGCGGATGGCCCCCGGCGGCGAGCCCGATCAAGAGCGGCCCCATCCACCAGGTCCAGGACCCGTGCGCCGCCGGGAGCCAGAACCGTTTCCTTCCGAAGGCGGACTGGCGGGCGCGTGCGCCGTCATCTTGAGAATCGTTCGCAGTTGAGGTCACAGTCGGGAGCATACGGGAAGTCGCATGCGGGGGGGAGAGGGCGGGTGAGAGCCATTCGCATCGGGATCCGGGCGCAGGGGAGGCCAGAATTTCAGGCCTATATATATGGATGACGGTATCTTCCCCAAGTCGGAGGCCAAGCGGT
>JAUXCH010001003.1 GCA_030618975.1 Planctomycetia bacterium | reverse complement strand
GGCGGCCGAGCGGGCGCCGGGGCTCGAGGGGGAGCCGGGGTGGGCGCGGTGGCGGGCGCCGGAGTCGAAGTCGGTGCAGGTTCCGGTTCGGACGCGGCGCTCTCGGCGGCGGGCGCGGCGGCCCCCCCGTCGTCGGTCACGACCATCACCGCGCCGACGGGGATCGTCTCGCCTTCCGCGGCCAGGATCTTCGAGATCGTCCCGGCGCGCGGCACGGTGATCTCCACCGTGGCCTTGTCCGTCATGACCTCGACCATCGGCTGGTCGCCCGCGACCGCCTCGCCCTCCTTCACCAGCCACTTCACGACCTCGCCCTCGGTGAGGCCCTCGCCGATGTCCGGCAGCTTGAACTCGTACGCCATGTCGATCGCCCTCGCTAGTCCCAGTTCGCCACGTACTCGATGGCGGTCAGCACGCGCTTCTTGTCGGGCTTGTAGATGTGTTCCAGCGTGTACGGGAACGGCGTGTCGAAGCCTGCCACGCGACCGATGGGAGCCTCCAGCGAGTCGACCGCCTTCTCGGCGACGGTCGCCGCGACCTCGGAGCCGAAGCCGCCCGTGCGCGGCGCCTCCTGCACGACGACGAGACGACCGGTCTTTCGGACGCTCTCGAGCACCGCGTTCGCGTCCCACGGGTTGATCGAGCGCAGGTCGATGACCTCGCACGAGATCTCCTTCTCCTGGGCCAGCTTCGCGGCCTCGACGGAGATCGGAACCATCGCGCCCCAGGTGACCACCGTGACGTCCGAGCCCTCCTGCACGAGACGGACCTCGTCGAGCGGCAGTGTGAAGGTCCCCTCTTCGACCTCCTCCTTGCCGTGGCGGTAGAGCGCCTTCGGCTCGAGGAAGAGGACGGGGTCGTCCACGGCGATCGAGGCGAGGAGGAGCCCCTTCGCCTCACGCGGCGTGCTGGGCATCACCACCCGAAGACCCGGCGTGTGCGCGAAGTAGGCCTCGCTGGACTGGGAGTGGTAGTGACCCCCGCGGATGCCGCCGCCCGAGGGCGTGCGGATCACCATCGGGGCGGTGTACTCCCCCGCGGAGCGGTAGCGCATCTTCGCCGCCTCGCTCACGATCTGGTCGAAGGCCGGGTAGATGAAGTCGAGGAACTGGATCTCGGGCACGGGGCGCAGCCCGTAGAGCGCCATGCCGATCGAGGTCCCGATGATGCCGCACTCGGACAGCGGCGTGTCCATCACGCGCAGGTCGCCGAACTTCTCGTGCAGTCCCGCGGTGGCGCCGAACACGCCGCCCTTGCGGCCGATGTCCTCGCCGAGGACGACGACCGAGTCGTCCTGCTCCAGGGAGATGTGCAGGGCGTCGTTGATCGCCTGGATCATCGTCATCTGCGGCATGCGGTCGTCCTCCGACGCGTGTCGACACGTCCTGGCCTAGAGGGGGAAGGCGCCCCCGGTGTCCTCGATGTCGCCCCCGCGACGGATCTGTTCCAGCAGCGCGTCGCGCTGCTCGGCGAGGCCCTGGGGGACCTCGGCGTAGACGTCCTCGAACAGCGTCTCGACGGCCGGCGGCGGCGCGGATTCCGCCCCGCCGATGGCCGCCATGAGATTCTTCTGGAAGGCGGCCGTG
>JAUXCH010000300.1 GCA_030618975.1 Planctomycetia bacterium | reverse complement strand
TGGGAGCCGAAGACCAGCCTGCGCACAGGCATCGCGCGAATCGTCGGGCGCGCATCGCCGACGTAGGGGGGGACGTGACCCGCGCGTCTCGTCCCCCCCCAGGCGGTGCCTGGCACCGCCTGGGGGGGGGGTACAACAACGGGAGGTGCGGGGCGTAGGCAGGACCGGTGACCGCGTCGTCTCCCGCGGAGGGTGTGCCATGTCGCTTCGATCCGTCGCGCACGGTGCGGTGTGCCTGCTGCTCGTCCTGAGCCCACTGGCCGGTTTCGCCGGGGAGGACGAGGCCGAGCCCCGCGAACGCGGTTTCCTCGGCGTGACCCTGGACGGGACCACGATTCGCGTCGTGCAGCCCGAGACACCGGCCGCCCGTGCCGGCCTCGAGCCCGGCGACGTGCTCGTGGCCGTCGACGGCGTGGGGATCGGCAGCATCGAGGACCTCCGGGCCGTGCTCGCCGACAGGTACGCCGGCGACGAGATCGCCCTGCGCGTCCGTCGCGGCGAGGAGGTGATCGAGAAGACGGTCGTGTTGGCGCCGCGGCCGAAGGCGCCGGCCGGATCGCTGCCCCCGGGCGTGCAGCTTCCTCCCGGCGTGGATCTGCCCCCCGAGATCCTCGAGCGCCTGCGGAAGCGGATGCGGCAGCCGATCGACGCCCCCCGCCACTACGAGCACGAGGGCGAGGTGCTGGGGCCCGAAGAAAGCCTGCGGGCCGGCCTCGGCTGGCTCGCCGCCCAGCAGGAGGAGGACGGGAAGCTCCCGGCGGGGGAGGCCTACCCCGGATATCCCCAACGCTTCCACGTCGCCGTGACCTCGCTCGGCGGCATGGCCCTGCTCCTCGATCCCGCCTTCGAGGAGGCGGCCGAGAAGGCGCTTTCGTACGTCCTCTCCTGCTCACACGACGACGGGTACCTCTACGACTCGAGCCCGTCGTTCAAGGGAATGTGGGAGCACGGGTTCGGCACGCTCTTCCTCGCCGAGATGCTCCGGCACCAGCGCGCGCAGGGCGAGGACACCACCGACCTCGAGGCGGCCCTCCGGAAGGCCGTCACGCTCATCGAGCGCGTCCAGAACCTCGACGGCGGCTGGGGCTACCGGGCGCTGCCCGACCCGCACGCCGAAGTCGGCCCGGGCGCCGCGATGCTCGACGCGCTGCTCCTCGCCCGCCGGGTGGGCGTGCCGGTCCAGGAGCGGACGATCCGACGCGCCCTGAAGAGCCAGGCGGCGCTCATGCTCCCGCCGCGCCCGGAGACCGTCCAGGGCGAATGGCGTTCGTTCTCCTACGAGGCGAACGCGTTCGTGCTCGCGTCCCTCCTCGGCTGGAAGGAGCGCCCCGACACCGCGGTCTACCTGGAAGCCCTCGAGAGCGTCGCCCCCGAGGCCTACTTCCGGGCCTACACCGAGACCACCGTCATGAACGGCGTCTACTGGGCGACGGGCAACCACACCCTCGGTCTCCTCTACAGCGCGCTCGCCTTCCGGCGTCTCGGCGAGGCCCCCGCCGACGCCTTCGGAGCGTGGCACGCGGACGTCGCCGCGCGCCTGGCGGAGGTCCAGCGCGCCGACGGCGCGTTCAAGGGGTGGTTCGGCGACGTCTACGGAACGGCCTTCGCCTGCCTCACGCTCGGTGCCCGAAGCGACCGGCTCGCCTGGTTCCACGCGGCCGCCGGCACCCCAACCGAAGCGCCGGCGGGGCCCGCCGGGGAGGGCGCTCCCCCCGCGCTCGACGAGACGCGCGCCCTGCGGGTGACCGCCTCGCTGCAGGAGGCCTCGACGCGGCACCGATGGTCGGGGCTCGAAGCGACGGTGGAGGGCGTCGGCCTGCAGGCGGGGCGCACCGCGCTTCCCGCAGCCCTGCTGCGGACGCTCCTGCCCACGAGCGGTCCCCTCACGCCCGGGCGGCGTTGGGCGGTGCCTGCCGGGACCGTCGCCCGACTCTTCCAGCCCTTCCACGAGACCGTCCGCGGGCGGATGGAGGCCGAGGTCGTCGGTCGCGAGGGGGACCGGGTCGACGTGGCGCTTCGCGCCCTGGTGAAGTTCGGCCCGGAGTCGGGCAGCCACGTCCTGACCACCTCCTTCTCGGGCACGATGCAGCTCGACGCAGCCGCGAAGCGCATCACCGCGCTCGACCTGGACACGATCTCGGGGTGCATCCGCGTGAAGCAGTCCCAGGCGGGCCGCTCGACCTCCTACGTGGCCCTCAACGACATCGACCTCGAGGTCCACGGGCGGGACGCCGAGGCGGGGGCGCTGCCCGCGGCGCCTGAAGGCGCCGAGGACGCGCCCCGGCAACCGGCCGCAGGGCGCGGCGTGGACGTCGGCCTCCTCGACGGGACGTTCGAGGTCCACGAGGCGCCCGCGACGACGCGCGAGGAGGTGGACCTGGGGCTGCGGCCGGTCCCGGGCACGTCCGCGCAGCGCCCGTACTGGCTCTTCGTGCCCGAGGCGTACGATCCTGCCGTTTTACCGCCCCTCCTCGTGGTCCTCCATCGGCGCAGTCGTCTCGGTTCCTACCGCTCGGGCCAGGCCTTCGGCGCGCAGGATCTCGAGCGCTACGCGAAGCGGGATCTCGAGTCGTGGCGACAGCTGGCGGAGGAAGAGGGCTGCCTGCTCGCCCTGCCGCTCGGCGACGTGGACATCCTCCACATGGGCCTCTCCTGGCAGACCCGCGAGCACACCCGACTCCTCGACGCACTCCTCGAATCGGTGGGGACGACGCACGCCTTCGACCCGACTCGCGTCTACCTGGCCGCGCAGGGCGAGGGCGCGCACGCGGCCCTCGCCACCGCGCTCCGCCGCGGTGAGGCGGTCGCCGCCGTGACGCTCGCCAACCCGCCCCTCTTCGACGGCGAGTCCCGCATCCCCTGGGGCTCGGGAGGCAAGCGGACGCTGGTCCTGCCGGAGCCCGTTCCCGATCTGCTCGCAGAGGCGTCCGCGCGGAAGGTGCCCGTGCTGCTCCTCGCGGGGAACGTCGACACGGAGCTCGACCTCGACGGCCACGCGGTCTCCAGCCTGCCCGACTGCTCTCGCTACCAGGACACCTCGAAGATCCCGTCGTCGCACCTGAAGCGGATGGCCGGCCTGCTCGAGAAGGCCGGCCACAAGGTCCGCTTCGAGGAGTTCGAGGGGCGTCACGTCGATCCCTTCCCGCGCGCGAAGGTGAAGGAGGCGTGGTCCTGGCTCCGCGGCCATCGACTGCCCTCCGACCGCTGAGCGGGTTTCTGCGCGCAGGCTCACAGGGCTCTTGCGTGGAAGACCCCTCGGTGACACCCTGCTCGGTTCGCCAGCGGGCGACGGCGCAGGTCTCGCCGACAGACCTACGGAGGTCGCTCGCGATGTCACGCATCCAAGCACCCCAGATTCCCGAGGTTCCAGAACTCACCGGCGTCCCCATCACCGTGAAGGGCGATCTGGGTGCCACCCAGTGGTGCTCCGCCTACTGGCCGACCGCTTGGCGAGGCCTTGCGGTGGCGTCGGAGCCCGTGTTGGCCGTGGCGTTCGGAACGGACGCCGAGGGACTGCGATGGGCGAAGAGCTGCCCGTCGTGGGGAAACGCCGTCGCGCTCGAGGTCGTGCACGGATCCTACGGCGAGAGGCATCAGGTGAGGGTCGGTCTCGGTTCCTTGGTCTGGCCGCCAGTTCGCATCTCGCGGTCGTGGGACGAGATAAGGGACCGCGCGTGGGGGATCCGGCCCGCCGACGGGGAGATCCAGGTTCCCGACTTGGGCTGGAGCACGAGCCTGTCCCTCGCGGGAGAGGGCATCGATGATCCCGGGACGTGGCCGCTCCAGCAGATCGAGGGCGCGACCGGCCTGCTGCTGCCCCTGCTGCACCTGACCGGGGCCTCTGCGATCCGGATCGACCTGCTCGTCTTGCCGCGGCGCCTGCTGCGCGTCGGACGCTGCAAGATCTGGCGGCTCAAGCCCCGGCACCGCGCCGCCGTTCCCGAGCCGCTGCGCCATGTGCTCTGCTTCGGCCGCGCGGGACGGTGGCCACCAGCGCGCTTGCCGAATCAACGCTACGGGACCCGTCGCTGAGAGTTCACCCACGGCCGGGTGGAACGAGGATCAACTCCTGCGTCGCCTCAGAGACCCTGACCCGGCACCACGATGCGGACGCTGCCCGGATCCAGCCGCTCGTAGTCCCGTGCATGCAGGGTGAGGAGTAGATCCGCACCTGCCCTGCGCGCTGCAGCGAGGATGCGCGCGTCGTACGTCAGGCCACCCGCGACCCCCCGGCGGCTCGATTCGTCGAGGGTCAGCCAGATGTCTTCGCTTGCGAGCGTGACGATGCGCGCTTGCGCCTGGAAGTTGTGGCGCAACATCTCGTAGGCGGCCGCCGGGGCGACACGCTTGCCGGCCGGTAGCCGCGTCATGACGGCATACGCCTCCACCAGCGCGTGCCCGGGGAGAACCACGTCGTCGCCTCGAGCGAGGACCGTGAGGAGCGCGTCTCGTGCGAGTTGATGGCGCTGATGCCAACCCAGCAGCGACGCGATCACGACGCTCGTGTCGAGGGCCGTCGTGAACGCCTCAGGGTTCCGTCGATCGCGTACGCAGGTCTTCGATTGCACGTCGTACCTCGTCGGCCGTGAGGATGGGGCCGTCCTCGACGGCCTCCGCGATCAGGAGCGGCCCGTGCTCCTTGAGCTCGATGCGCCGCGGCGCAGGTTCGATCTCTACCCGGCCGTCCCGGACGCGGATCTCGAGCGGCACCCCGGCCTCCAGACCGGCTCGCGTCCGGATGGCCTTGGGGATGACGATGCGTCCCGCCTTGTCCATGGTTGCGATCATGGTAGAGAACATACCATGAAGCGTGGTAGATGGCCTGCCGCGCCCGGCCCTTCAAGGGTGGTGCTCGCCGGCCCCAGGTGATATATAGATACATATCACATGAGCACGCGGATGCTGTTCTCGGTCCATCCCGGCGACGCGCTGCCGATCTACCGGCAGATCGTGGAGCAGGTGAAGGCGGGGATGGCCGCCGGCCTGATCGGGCCCGGCGATCGACTGCCTTCCCATCGCGACCTCGCGCGCGACCTGGTCGTGGCGCCGCTCACCGTGAAGCGGGCGTACGAGGTGCTGGAGGGGGAGGGCTTCGTGATCTCGGTTCGGGGACGCGGCACGTTCGCCGCCGCCGCGATCGCGGAGGCCAGCGACGACGCGGCGGCGACCCTCGAACGTCGGCTCGAGGCACTCGTACGGCAGGCGCGGCTCCTGGGTCTCGACCAGCGCGAGATCGTGGCTCGGGTTCGGGCGGCCTGGTCGGCGTCGGTGGTCGTCAGGGGAGGGAGAAGATGACCGAACCCGTGGTGCGGTTCGACGGCGTGACGCGGCTCTACGAAAAGGGCATCGGCGTCATGGACCTGAACCTGATGCTCGCGCCGGGGACCTGCTACGGCCTCGTCGGTCCGAACGGTTCGGGCAAGACCACGATCCTCCGCATGGTGGTGGGGATGCTGAGGCCCCAAGAGGGCGCGGTGCGGGTGTTCGGCCTGGATCCCGCGCGGCAACCTCACGACGTCAAGCAGCGGATCGGCTACGTGGCGGAGGACCAGACCTTGCCTCTGTCCCTCCGGCCCGTCGACCTCTTCCGCTTCTTCCAGAGCCTCTATCCGGAGTGGGACGAGGACTTCGAGTACGACCTCGTCGACCGGCTCGAGCTGCCGCTCTGGCGCACCCTGAGCCGGCTCTCCCGCGGGCAGCGTCGCGAGGTGGCGCTCGTCTGCGCCCTGGCCCATCGCCCCCCGTTGCTCGTGCTCGACGAGCCCGCCGGCGGCCTCGACCCGCTGACGCGGCGTGCCTTCCAGGAGAGCCTGATCGAGGTGCTCGGCCGGTCGGGCACGACCGTGCTCCTCTCGTCGCACTACCTGAACGAGATCGAGCGTGTGACCGACCGCATCGGGTTTCTCGCGCGCGGTCGACTCATCCTCGAAGGAACGACGAGCGATCTGCAGGAGCACGCGTGCCAGGTTCTCGTCCGCGGCACGAACGGGATCGACGTGTCGGCGCTGGACGGATGCGTCGCCTCGGAGGCGCGCGACGGCGACACGGCACTGACGTTCCTTCTCCCTCCCGAAGAGGCGGCGCAACGCGTAGTCGACGTGCTGGGCAAGGACGTCGTGCAGACGCGTCCGCTCGGCCTCGAGGACCTCTTCATCGCGCTCATGCGGAAGCGGTCGTGAGGGCGATCCTCGCCTTCGAGCTGAGGCTCCTGCGCGGTGGTGTGCCGCTCGCGGTCCTGGGCCTGATCACGCTGGCAATCCTCGCGGCGTGCCTGTGGATCGGTGACGCCGTTGGGGGTGCCGGCCGGGCGGCGATGTCGCTGGCGCCGCTGGTGTTCCTGTTCCTGCTGTGGCGCGAACGGGAGGCGCAACGCCGGCTGGACGCCCACGTCGGCGCGATCCCCGTGGGACCGGTGGAGTTACTGGCCAGCCACCTCCTCTTCTGGGGTCTGGTCGCGTTCGTTC
>JAUXCH010000487.1 GCA_030618975.1 Planctomycetia bacterium | reverse complement strand
GCGGTCTCGGAGCACCCGCTGGCCGGGGCTGTCGCGGAAGCGGCCCGCGCGCGAGGCCTCGCCGTCCCCCAGGCGGAGCGCTTCGAGGCCGTCTCCGGCTCCGGCGTCCGCGCCGCAGTGGCGGGACGGGACGTGCTCGTCGGCCGCCCGGCCTTCCTGGGGGGCGCGGGCATCGACGTCGGGGCGCTGGATGCGTTCCTCGCGCGCACCGACGAGGCCGGCGCCACGCCGCTGTTCGTCGCCGCCGACGGGCAGGCCGTCGGAGCGCTCGCGGCGCGCGACGTCGAGCGTGCCGACGCGGCCGAGGCGATCCAGGGACTCCGGCGCCTCGGCCTCGAACCCGTGCTGCTGAGCGGCGACCGGCAAGCGGCGGCCCGGGCCGTCGCGAAGCGGTTGGGGATCGAGCAGGTCCGCGCCGAGGTGAGGCCGCTCGAGAAGGCGGAGGCGGTCGCCCTGCTGAAGGCGGAACGGGTCACCGCCATGGTCGGGGACGGCGTGAACGACGCGCCCGCGCTCGCCGAGGCCGACGTCGGCGTGGCGGTGGGCGGCGCCACCGACGTCGCGACGGCGACGGCCGGGATCGCGATCGTTCGCGACGACCTGCGTCTTGTCCCCGAGGCGTTCCACCTCAGCCGGTTGACGCTGAAGACGATCCGCCAGAACCTCTTCTGGGCGTTCTTCTACAACTCGCTCGGCATCCCGCTCGCCGCGCTCGGCTTCCTCCACCCGATGGTGGCCGCCGCGGCGATGGCGATGTCGAGCGTCTCGGTGGTGTCGAACTCCCTGAGACTGCGAACGAAGGAACCCTGGCCCACGGCATGACGAAGCGCCGCCTCCCCGACGTCGTCGACGTCCCGAGTCTCCCGACGCCGGTCACGGTCGTGGGCGACGTGCACCTCACGACCGAGGAGCCCGACGTCGTGCGCCGGTTCACGGCCTTCCTCGCCGAGCGGAAGGCCCGGGGGGGCACCCTCGTCCTCCTCGGCGACCTCTTCGACTGGTGGGTCGGGCGTGCGCAGGCCTCGCGGCACCCACTCGCGCGCGAGATCCTGGAGTCGTTGAAGGCCGTGGCGGACGCGGGCGTGCGCCTCGTCTTCCTGGGAGGGAACCGCGACTACGCGTTCGACGGCGCGGACGGCCTCGAGGTCGAGCTGTGGGACGACGTCGTGCGCACCCGGCTCGGCAAGCGGACCGTCGTGTTCAGCCACGGCGACCTCCTCTGCTCCCAGGACCGCGGGTACCTCCGCATGCGGGCCTGGTTTCGCTCGCAGCCCGGCCGGTGGCTCCTCCGTACGATCCCCTACGCCTGGGCGGCGTACTGCGCCCGGGGTCTACGCGACCTCTCCGACCGCTCCACGCGCCGGCGCCCCGTCGCGCCGGGAATCGACTACGGCCTCGCGGCGGCCTGGCTGGACGCATACGGCGCCGACGCGCTCGTGCTGGGACACGTGCACACGGGCGTGCACCACGAGCTGCCGGGCCCGAACGGCACGCGGGCCGTCTACGTCCTGAGGGACTGGTCGCGGGCCGCCAACGCGGTCGAGATCGACGACGACGGGATCGCGCTCGTCTCGGTCTGACGCTCAGCGCTCGCGCGGATCCTCGAGCGGGATCGGCTGCGCGTCGAGATCGCTCGTGTCGAGCCCGAAGAACTCGCAGACCGTCGCGGCGATGTCGCGGACGCCATAGGGCCGGTCGGCCGGCGCCTCCGGGATGAACCGGTTGGACAGGACGACGCCCACCACCACGGAGACGTCGTTGCTGCAGTGGTCGCCGGACCACGGCCGGGTGTTCTCCTCGAAGACCGGCCTGCCCATGCCGCCCAGCAGCGCCGTCTGCCAGGAGATGCGGTAGACGCCCTCGAACCCGATCTGGATCTCGGCGCACGCGCCGGTCTCCGGCCCCTCGTAGAGCTCCTTCAGAAGGTACACCTCGCGGATCGGGCGATGGTCGGGCCGGTACGGGTTGCGGATCTCGAGCAGCTTCGCCCGGATCTCGCGCGCCAGCGCGGAGGCGTCGGCGGGCGCGACGAGGCCCTGGTCCTCGCGTCCTTCGAGGTTCAGGTAGATCTGCCCGAGCCCCATCGCGTAGGCCTTCGTCTTCGACCAGTCGACGGCATCGGCGCCGACGTCGCCGTCGTGGAAGAACTGCGCGAGGTTCTGCTCGACGACGGTGCCCTTCAGCGTCATGTAGCCCTGCTCGACGAGCCACTGGTTGACGTTCACCTCCCAGCGCCAGCTCTGGAACCCGTGGTCGGAGCAGACGAGGACGACGTCGTCCTCCTCGAGCCGGCCGAGGACGTCGCCGACGATCCGGTCGAGGCGTGCGAAGAGCTGCAGGATCGGATCGCCCAGCGCCTCCATCCGACCCGGCACGTGCGCGGGGTGTTCCTCGTCGTAGTAGCGGTAGAAGCAGTGCATGCCCCGGTCGGTGGCGGTGAACACCTGGAAGACGCAGGTCCCGCCGCGGTCCATCTCGCCGAGGAGCAGGCCGGCGCCGCGGTCCATGTCCTCGAGGAGGTCGCGGAGGAACCCCTCGTCGTCCTGGTACCCGTCGTTCAGGGCGAACGTCTGCTCCGTCCAGCCGACCGTCTCGAACTCTCCGTACCGCTCGAACAGGTCCTGGGCGTACTCCTCGGGGCTCGTGAGCGGGAACGGAGACGTCGGGGCGTAGATGTTGACGGGGTCGGCGAGCACGACGAGCGGGTCGAGCTTCTTGACCTCGAAGCGGACGTGCCCGCGCACCGTGATCGGAGGCACCGTGCCAAGCCGGAACGGCACGACCATGAACGGGCTCCGCTCCCCTACGGCGACGCTCTCGGTGCGCCCGGCGAGGTGGATGGCGACGTGCGTGGGACGACGCCCCCCGACGATCTCGAAACGGAGCGGCGCGCGGGCCCGCGCCAGCCGGCCTCCGGGCAGGCGGTCGAGGGTGGGATCGGGCGGTCCCGGGAGGTGCGTCTCGAACACCGTCTCCTGGGTGGGGTCGAGCGGGATCTGCACGCCGCCGAAGATCGTGTCGCCCTCGGGGAAGGCGATGCGCGCGGACCACACCGCGTAGAAGCCCGCGCCGCCCGCGATGTCGGGCGTGCCGAGACCCGACAGCATGCGCGCACCGGGCATCGGCTTGGCCGGAAAGAGCATCGGCTGGCGGAGCGAGACGACGGGGTAGCCGGCCGCGTGGACGCGCTCGAGGAAGGTCGGCGCCGCCAGGCGGGACCGGACCTGGGGTCCACGGATCGGGAACTTCCCGGCGAGGAGTCGCATCCGCTTGACGTCCACCATGCCGTTGACCGGCCGGTAGTCGGGTCCGGGCCGGACGAAGTCGGTGATGCCGTGGCGCCCCGGATTCACCCCCGTGAGGACGCTCGCCCACGCGACGGGCGACTCGGGCGGGATCTCCGAGAGGAGCGGACAGAGCGCGCCCTTCGTCCTCAGCTCGGCGAGGTTCGCCAGGAGCCGCTCGGACTCGGGCCGCTCGGCGTCGGCCTCGAGGTAGCGCGTGAGCCAGGAGAAGTCCACGCCGTCCGCGCCGATCACGATGATTCGCGGGTGGTGCATCACGTCTGAGGCCGGCGCGGGCGCGCAGGGCGGGAGGGCGTGGCGCAGCGTGTCCGCGTAGAGCAGGAGGTTCACGACCCCCGCCACGACCAGCAGGAGCAGGAGGTGGATTGCGCGGACCATGGTATCGCCTCGCCGACAGCGGACGGTACCAGCGGGAGCGGCCGATCCGGCGGGATCCGCCGACCGGCCCTGCCTCTACTTCAGGGCCTTCCGCCGCCTCAAGAGGCGCTTCGCTGTCTGCGAGCCTCCCGCCGCCTGAGAGGATAGGTCGCGTAGGTCTCCGGGATCAGGACGTCCCGGTGCCCCTCCGCCTTCAGGCGGCCCGCGAAGCCGAAGCAGGTCAGTTCGTCGCCGTGGACGAGCACGACCTCCGCGTCCCAGGCCTTGGCCGGCTTCAGGAACCGGAGCAAGTCCCCGCGATCTGCGTGGGCCGAGTACGCGCCGATGCTCTCGACGTGCGCGTTGACGTCGCGCGAGTGCCCGAGGATGCGGACGGACTCGGCGCCGTCCAGGATCCGCCGGGCGACGGTGTTGTGCGCGGCCCACCCGACGAAGAGGATGGTGTTGCGGGGATCCTCGATGCCGTGCACGAGGTGGTGGACGATCCGTCCGCCCTCGCACATGCCCGAACCCGCGATCACGACGAACGGGCCCTTCCGGTCGTTGAGCGCCTTCGAGTCGTCGACCGACTCGGTGTAGGTCACGCCGTGCGGGTGGAAGGGGTCGCCGCCCTCGCCGATGAACGCGCGCGTCTCGTGGTCGTAGCACTCGGGGTGGTCGACGAAGGCCCGGGTGGCCTTCTTCGCCAACGGCGAGTCGACGAACACCGGAAAGTCCGGAAGGTCGCCCTTTAGTCGCCGCTGCGCGATGCCGTACACGAGGTTCTGCGTTCGCCCCACGCTGAACGCGGGGACGTAGACCTTGCCGCGCGTCCGCGTCACCCGCTCGACAACCGCCTGGATCGTGCCCTCCGCGTCCTCGAGCGGCTCGTGGTCACGATCGCCGTAGGTGCACTCGCTCATCACGATGTCGACCTCGGGCAGGGG
>JAUXCH010000990.1 GCA_030618975.1 Planctomycetia bacterium | reverse complement strand
GCGCCGGCCCGAACCAGGCCGTACGCCCGCACCGCACCGAGCAGGTGCACGGTCTCCGCCGTCGAGGCGGCCGGGTCCGCGAGCGCTTCGACGAGATCCTCCCGGCCCTCCTCGAGCTTGGGGAAGCGCCAGGCGGCCTGCAGCGCCAGGACCGCCATGCCCGTCGAGTAGACGCGACCGCCATCCATGCCCCACGGACCCGACGGAGGCCACGAGCCCAGGTAGGCACAGGGGTCCGTGTCCGTCCGCTGCGCGGGAAGAAGCGCCTTCTCGAGCGCGTCGCGCCACGTGTCCCACGCCTTGCCGCCGATGCGGCTCAGGGCGAGCGACCCGAAGTACCAGTAGAAGAGATCCCCGTGGCCGTCCTTCGGCGCCCACCGGGGGAGGCGTCGGAGAAGTAGCCGCACGCCTTTCTCGAGCAGTGCCTCGTCGCGCCGGACGTCGTCCGGCGGGATGAAGTCGCGCAGCACGAGGCCGACGGCCGTACAGGGCTCGGCGAACTCGACCGGAAAGCGGTCGACGAGTTCCTGGGAGCGGGCCGACGCGCCGCCACGGCAGAGGTACCCCACGCGACCCGAGAGCTCGTCGCTCATCTTGCCCAGCCACCGGCGAACGCTCGGGTAGACGTCGTCGGCCTCGTCGGCGGAGGCGAATGGAAAGGGCGCGACCAGTCCGGCAGCCTCGGCCGCCTCGTTGACGCTCGCGGCGGCAAAGAAGGGCAGCGACATGCACCCCGTCACGGAGGTGTCGTTGTCGCCGGGCCGCACGCCGTAGCGCCAGACGAAGTAGGGGTTCTTCGCCCGGAGCGAGAACGCCAGGGCCTTCCGGGCGGGAGCGCGGAGCTGCGTGTCGCCCGTCGTGCCGAAGGCGACGACGAGGGCGAGCGTCGCGAATGCGTGGTTGTAGACGTAATGGTGGCCCGTGCGCGGTCCGATGCAACCTTCCTCGTCCTGAACTTCGACCAGATGCGAGAGGGCGCGACCGATCGTCTCCGCGAAATGAAGGCCGTCGAGGTGGTGGTAGCCGGCACTGAGAAACGCGCAAGCCGCGATTCCCGTGACCCCCACGTCGTAGTAGGCCTTCCCCTCACCACGCAGCGCGGACCGACGCTCCTCCCCATTGCAGTACCGCCGGGTCGCCGCCTCCCACGCCCCCGTGGGCACCTGGTTGGCCTGCAGCCACGTCAGCGCGGCCTCGACGGCCTTCGCACGGCGCTGGTCCTTGTTCTTCGTCGCCCGATCCGGTCGGCCGTTCACCTGCACACCGAACGGGAAGAGCGACGCGCAGGCCGGGTCCGCAGCGGGCTCCGGCGACTCCCCTGCGAGAACGCCCGTCGCTGGGAGCGCGAACAGGCAGGCGAGCAGGAGTGCGCCGGCGACGCGTGCGTCCATCGTCCATCTCCGGAATCGACGGCAAGCATACCGGGAACCCGCTCGCGCCACGCAGGCACCCGCTCACCGGTCCGCGATCGCCGGGCGATCGCGATCGGACGATCCGCGTCACGCGGCGGAGGGGCGACATGACCACGAACGCGCCGTCTTTCTTGGGCTCCGCGAGCACCTCGGCGACATGTGCCTCGAAGGTGAGGCGATCCAAGTCGTCCTACGGGGTTTCCGTCCCCGGCAGGTGGTCGCCGCGGGCGCGGCGTGCGCCAGAGCCG
>JAUXCH010000518.1 GCA_030618975.1 Planctomycetia bacterium | reverse complement strand
CCGGCGCCGACGATCCCACGTACGTCCACTGTGATGCGGCGTGGACGCCGGATGGGAAGAACCTCGTGTTCGCGCGCGCGAAGGCGATCGACCCTTACCCGCCGGCAACGAACCTGGCCGAGTACGCGAACGATCCGAAAGAGACGGAGATCCGGTACGACCTGTACCGCATGCCCTTCGCGGGCGGAAAGGGCGGCACGCCGGTCCCCATCGAGGGCGCATCCGAGAACGGGATGAGCAACACCTTTCCGAAGGTGTCGCCCGATGGGCGGTGGGTCGTCTTCACGAAGTGCAAGAACGGTCAGCTGATGCGACCGGACGGGAGGCTCTGGATCGTGCCGCTCGAGGGAGGCGGCGGCAAGGCGCGCGAGATGCGCTGCAACACGTCGCTCATGAACTCGTGGCACAGCTTCTCCCCGAACGGCCGCTGGATGGTGTTCTCGTCGAAGGTGAACACGCCGTACACGCAGATGTTCCTGACACACGTCGATGAAGACGGGACCGATACGCCGCCGATCCTGATCCCGAACAGCACGGCGGCGAACCGCGCCGCCAACATCCCCGAGTTCCTGAACGCGCCGTACGAGGCGCTCGATGCGATCGACGTGCCCGCCGTCGATCACCACCGGTTGTACCTACGCGGTCTGGAACTCGTCGAAGCGGGGCGCCACGCGGAAGCGCTGCCCCACCTGCGCGCCGCCCTGGAGAAGGAACCCGGGTTCAAGCGCGCCCTCGTCATGTTGTGTCGGGCCCAGGTAGGGGCCGGGGAGCCGGAGGCCGCGCTCGAGACAAGCGAGGAGGCCGTTCGACTTCATCCGAACGACGCCGATGTGCAGAACGCGCTCGGGTTCGCGCTGGCCGAGCTCGGTCGGCGCGAGCAGGCCATCGATCGCTTCCGCAAGGCGATCCGGCTCGATCGCGGCCACGTCCGCGCGCACAAGAACCTCGGCTTCGCGATGCTGGGGCGGGGCGACGTGAACGGTGCGCTCCTCGCGTACTTCGAGGCCCTTCGGTTCGATCCCGAGGACGCGGGCACACGTCGCAGCCTGGCCGCGATCCACCTGCGCAAGGGGGAGGTCGCGAAGGCCGTCCTCTACCTGGAGAAGGCGATTCAGCTCGAGCCCGACGTGCTGGCGCCCCGGCTGACACTCGCGTGGCATCTCGCAACATCGCCGGAGGATGCGGTGCGCGACGGCGAGCGGGCGGTGGAGGTCGCCGAGAAGACCCGCGATCTCACGGAGGGGAAGGCGCCGGGCGCGCTCGACGTGCTCGCGGCCGCTTACGCGGAGGCAGGTCGGTTCGAGGACGCCGTCCTTGCAGCTACGCGGGCACTGGAACTCGTGGCCGAGGGCGCCGGACCGGTGGCGCCCGGTCTGGAGGAGCGCCTGCGCGGCTACGTGGAGGAGCGCCCGCACCGCATCCGGCCGCGCTGACTACGACTGCGCCGGTTCGGGCTCGATCTTCTCGAGGCGCGCCGCGCAGACCTTGAACTCGGGGATCTTCGACTCGGGATCTAGCGCGTCGTTCGTCAGGCGGTTGGCGGGCGCTTCCGAGTTACGTGTCACGACCTTCCGCACGTTCTGTTCGACTTCTCGACACGATGGCGGAGGGGGTGCAGCGACCGGGTCAGCGCCGAGCGTGGCCCCCAGGGTGGCCCGGTTGGGGTGCCTCGCCGGGGCTCGATCCGTGGATGGGCCCGTTGTCCTGGTCTTGTACAGTGACCTCCTTCCCCGGGTGGCGGTCTCCCGATCCTAGGCACAAACGCCACAGCGAGCGGCACGATTGACCTCGAGTCTCCTGCGGCGGGCGTCCTGCTTCGCCGCAGCCAGGCGGTCTGGCACCGCCTCGCCAGTCCAGAAGTACATCTCGTCCGGCTTCTGGCCTCCAAACGCGGAGTGGGGGAGCCGAGTGTTGTGCTCCTCGACGTAGAAGGCGACGAGGCGTCGGACCGAGCGGCTTCCGCCGACATTCTGGACTTCCCGTTCGAGAACTCGTCACCGAGCCAAGGAAGCCCCGCGGCCTGCGGGGGAAGCACGCGTGACGGCCAGTGTTAAGCAGGACGCGCCCAAGTTCGAACAAGGGTCGGAATGGGGAGCCATCCGCGCTTCGCGCGGATGGGCCTGAGCGAGCGAAGCGAGTCGAAGGGCCGAGCCCCTCTCGCGAGACCCCGCCACAACTGCCCCGCAGTGCCGTGCTCCGTGCCACGACATTCGGGCCATTCTGTTCGAGTTGTCGACACGACGGTGGTAGGCGTGTGGCAGCCGGCCGATGACGGAACGTGGGGCCCGTGGGCGCCTCGGGAACGTCGTCCTGAGGAGTAGATGTGGATTGGCGCGGCTTCAGGACCCAGTGGGCGTAACTGCCCTTGTGGCTCGAGTCCAGCCCTCCGCACCTCGCCGCTACGGCTCCTCACCGAGGCGCGCCAGCTCCTCGACGACCTTCGCGCGCTCCATGGCCAGCTTCTTCGCATCGGCCAGGTCCCGGTCGCGCGTCCAGCTGTACTCGTCATTCAACCGTTCCTGGCTCGACGCGATCTGGCGATCGAGGCGCTTGAGCTTCTGGCGAATGACCAAGATGCTCTGCTGGTGCTGGCGCTCCTTCTCCTCCGCGGCCCTCAGCTCGAGGCGGCGTTGCACGGCGGGATCCACCGTGGGCGCCTGGGTGGGCGGCGGCCTCCGGGCCTGCTGCTCGCGGACCACGACGACCGCGACCACGGCGAGGACGGCCGCCACTGCCAGCCCGATCCACAGGCCGTAGCTGGGCCGCCGCTGGTACGGACGTCGTCTGTCGGGCTGTCGGGGTGTCATCAGGACCCCTCCCTACCACGTGAGACGTCTCCGCGAAAGCGTCTCTTTCGGCTGCCCGTCCTGCAGCGGCCCCGCGGCCCCTGAATCTTGTCCCATGAGGCACGGGTTCGACGACGTGCCCGCAGTCTGGGAGCGAGCCGGCTTCTGCGATCGCCCTCGTAGACCTCGTATTCGCCCACTCGACGAGTTGACACCCGCGCTGCCCCCAGGCTCTCGGACTCTCTGTTCCGCTCAGAGAGTCGGCGCCATCCACCCTGCGAGCACGGGTCAGGCCTCGTGACGCTCGTGACCGGGTACCTTGGGCGAGTCCCCCCAAGCTCGAGCGGAGGCGCCCATGCACATTGCGATCACCACCCCGACCGGCAACATCGGACGCGAGCTCGTCCGGATCCTCCAGTCGGACACGGAGTACCAGCTCACACTCCTCGCTAGGGACCCGTCCAAGCTCGCCACGGAGACGGCCGCTGGCGCGACAGTCCAGCAGGGCGACTTGGTGGATGCCGACTTCCTCGTCACGGCGACCCAGGGTGTCGATGCGCTCTTCTTCCTGATCCCCCCGGACTTCGGAGCCGAGGACTTCCGCGGCTACCAGAACGAGGTGGCCTCGAACGGCGTAGGTGCCGTCAGAGAGAATTACATCAAGCACGTGGTGCTTCTCTCGAGCGTGGGCGCGCAGCATGCCGAGGGCACGGGGCCTATCGCAGGACTCCACGACGCCGAGATCGCCTTTCGCGAGACCGGCGCCAACGTCACGGCGTTGCGCCCCGCCTGGTTCATGGAGAACTACCTCCCGCACATCGAGACCATTCGGAGCGATGGGCACATCTACATGCCGCTTGCGCCCGATGCCCGTGTCGCGATGATTGCGACCACCGACATTGCACGCGCCGCGGTGGACGCCTTGGCGACACCGCCGGACGGCTTCGAGGTTCGCGAGCTCTTGGGGCCGCGCGACGTGACCCTCGAAGAGGCGGCAACCACGATCGGCGAGGTGGTCGGCAAGCCGGTCCAGCACATCCAGGTCACACCCGACCAGGCCCGTGCGGCGTTCCTCGCCATGGGGATTGGCGAGAGTCTGACCGGACTCTGGCTCGAAGTGATGGACGGCTTCAACCACGGCCGGGTCAAGCCCGAGTTCCCGCGCACCGAGCAGGCGACGACACCCACGGAACTCTCCACCTTCGTGGCGAGCAACCTGAAGCCCGCTATCCAGCGGCCGGCGTAACGCCACCTGCTCCGCCGGATGTAGTCCGGATCGCGCCGCGTCGTCATGCGCCTGAGCGCTGCGAGCACCAAAGAGGGTCGGTTCTTGCGACGGATGTAGAGCCGGTTCGCTCTTACCACGTGCACGCGTTGGCCGGCGAGCAGGCTCCGCATCCGTGATGGACGAGCCTCCGCGCGTTCCTGGGTCCCAGCGCCGTCGCCCTGCACCACGGTCGCCCGCTTGACGGCCGGACTCTACGCCTGGCTCTCGAACTCTCTGCTGCAGGCTGAGAGGTGGCGCGAGTCAACACAAAGGGTCGGAATGGGGTCCGCTTGGACGACCGAAACCGAGAGCCGTTCAACACACGAGACCGTTGCGGGGCGGGT
>JAUXCH010000959.1 GCA_030618975.1 Planctomycetia bacterium | reverse complement strand
GGCACGGAGGTGACCACCGTCGACGGCGTCCCCGAAAACGTCTTCGACAAGGTCTGGAAGGCGGTCGCCGCCACCACCTTCGAGAAGGACGTGCGAGATACCTGGGATCCGGCGACGGTCGTAGACGTCTACGCGTCGTGTGCCTGGGCCGACCGCGATCAGGGCGTGGGTATCCACGTGCCGGGCGAAGGGTGGGAGGTCGAGGCCCAGTCCGGGATGCCCGGCTTGCTGGCGCGCATCGCGAAGGACGACGTCACGGTGCTCGTGACGGTCGTTCCCGCGCCGCCGGCCATGGCGCGTCCCATGATCGAGCAGCAGCTCGGGGCGGCACTTCCCGACGTCGACGTGAAGACGCCCACGGACGTAAAGGTCGCGGGAGCGCCCGGCTGGCGTTACGCCGGTGACGGCAAGCGCTTCTACCTCGGCGGCAGCGCGAGCCGCACCGTCCTGCTCCGGGTGGAGGGCCCCGAGGCGTCGATCGAGGCGCTGGCCGAGGACCTCGACGAGATCGCCGAGCGAGTCGTACTCGGCGACGTGTAGCGCACGCTCCCGCTGCAGCACGGCTCGGCCGGCTCCGGGGGGGGCTTTCCGAGCCTCAGCGGGTGGTCCGGCAATAGTCAAGCATTGGCAATTCTTGACATAGGGCTACCCTAGGCTCATGAATGTCAACCTCACCCCGGAACTCGAGAAGTTGATCCGCGAGAAGGTCGCGTCCGGCCTCTACAACAACCGGAGCGAGGTCGTTCGCGAGGCTCTGAGACTGCTCGCCGAGCAGGATCGGTTGCGCGATGCGCACCTCGAGAAGCAACGCGCGGCGCTCGCCATCGGTCTCGAGCAGGCGGACCGCGGGGACGTGCTCGACGGTCCGGAAGTCGTCGAGGAGATGCGCGCGTTCTTGCGCGAGCGATGGACGAGAGAGAAGGACGGGACGTAGGGGACGAGACCCCGGCCGAGCGGGGCGGCCGGGGCGGCGCCTCCGCGGGCTTCGGGCTCTTCAGTCCTCGTCGACCGTCTCGAAGCCCTCTGTCCGGATGAGACGCGAGCCCGTTACGGGTTCCGACGTTACGGGTTCCGATTCTACGGACTCCGCCTCCGCCGGATCCTCCTCCGGGGCGCTCTCGATGGCCGCGATGTCCTCGGGGAGGTGCCAGGCGCGTGGAGCTGCCGCGACGGCCGCGGCGGGGGCGGGGGGGGCCTGGGTCGCGGGCGGGGCGGCGCCCCCGGTGAGATCCGTGACGTACTCGAAGCGCGCCTGGTCGGCGACGTCCTGCCGACGCGCCTCGGCCCCTGCCTCGTCGCCCGCGGCCACGAGCGCGACCAGCGCCTCGTCGTAGCGGGTCTCCCCGTCCACCCTGAGCCCCGGGAGGACGCCTTCCGCGTCGAGCCTGCGGATCCGGGCCGCGTCGGCGTGGAGGCCTCGGGAGGCCTCCTCCACGGAGAGGAGCCGCCTCGTCGTGAGCCGGGTGACGTCCCGCAGTGCCCGGCGGGCGTGGGGGGCCGGGGGGGCCAGGCGCTCGCGCCAGAAGCGGAGGAGCGCCTCGGGATCCGAGGGGCTGAGGCCCGTCTCCGCGTCCACCCAGGCGCGAGGGAGTGCGGTCCCGCCTTGCGGACGGGGGACGAGCGGCGCCTTCCCGGTCCGCGCCCAGCGTCGGATCCGGACCGGATCCACCCGGAGGATTCGCCCTGCCTCGGAAAGATCGTAGAGTTCGTCGGCGTCCACGTGGAGCATCACCGCCAGTCTACGGGCGGGGACTCCCGCCGTCCGCGCCCGGGAAAGGCCTCATGCAGCGTCTCCTCATCGCCCTCGTCCTCGCG
>JAUXCH010000267.1 GCA_030618975.1 Planctomycetia bacterium | reverse complement strand
GGTGACCGCGTCGGCCACGCCCGCCCAGATGTCCACGATCTTGTTGTACCGCTCGCCGTCGGTGATGAGCCCCTCCTGGTACTGCTCGACCACCCGCTCCACCTCGCCTTGCGCCTGGTCGATCAGCTCCTTCTTCTTGGCCGGGATGGTCATGTGATCCATGCAGATGGAGATGCCCGCCCGCATCGCGTAGCCAAAGCCCATGGTGGTGTGGCAGTCGGTGCAGCCGTTGCTGTTGACCGAGCCCAATGTCTGACCTTGGCTGAGCGGCAGCACGTTGTGGTCGATCGAGAACGGATGTTCCCCTTCGACCTTCATGCCGTGGTAGTCCGCGACCTTCCAGGACTTCAGCGTCGGGCCGTCCATGTAGTAGACGTCCTCGCCCTTGACGAGCACGGGGTTGGCCGCGATCAGCACGCCGTGCTGGTCGTTCGTGGTCGCGAGCGTCACGAGATAGCTCTCGATCTCGGCCGCGGTGTTGATCTCGGGATGGGTGTCGTTGTTGTCGTCTTTGGCCGTGAGGCCAGCGGCCGCGATGGCGCCACGCACGCGCCACAGGAAGACGGCCGCTACCCGGTCGTCGTCGGAGGGACCGTTGCCAGTCTTGTCGTCCCAGTCACCGATCCAGGTGCTCAGGAGGAGCTTGGCGGGAAAGATCTTGTCCTTGCCGTCGCTGTCCTCCCGCACGGTGGCTGAGGGATACCAGGCACTCGTATCACCCAGGGACGGGTCGATGGGGTTGGACGACAGGAAGAAGTCCGTATTGTAGTTGATCGTACTACCCGTCGTTGCGTTGTCGATCGACAGCGACGCGCTGGCGTGCTTCAGCGGGATGTGACAGAACTGGCAGGCCATCACGTCCG
This sequence comes from Planctomycetia bacterium, assembly GCA_030618975.1. Classification (GTDB taxonomy): domain Bacteria; phylum Planctomycetota; class PLA2; order PLA2; family JAEUHO01; genus JAUXCH01. Next base: position 6,041 of record JAUXCH010000267.1, on the reverse strand, counting down.
TGTGGGTGAGGCCAGTGCCGGCATACTGGTTGTGGACCGCGTTCGTCGGCGCCGGGGCACCGGGCTCGTGCAGGTCCCCGGGCAGGTGGCAGTCACGGCAGGACCTCAAGCCGTAGAAGTCCGTGTCGTCACGCGCGGTACCGAGGTTCGCGTTGCCCTTGGCGAAGTTGTGCTCTCCGTCGTTCGGGGCCTTGGCGAGCGGAGACTGGGGGGTGCCCGTATTCGGGTGGCACTTGGTGCACGCGGTGCTCTTCATGGCGGCCGCGTCCAGCTCCGGCTGGGACATGCCGCTGTTCACGCTGTTGAAGCCGGCGTAGTGGACGTCCTCGTCCGGGTCGAACCACACACGGCCGCGCTTCTTGTCGTCCGCGATCACGTGGCAGCCCCAGCACGCGTAGTCCTTGGGGGCTCCCTGGATCTCGGCGGGGTTGACCCTCAGCGTACCGTCGCTCTGCTCGAGCAGGCTGCCGTCGGCCACGCCCTTGCCGTAGTTGAAGTCGAAGCTCTGCGCCTTCGGCGGCGCGACGCCCGCCATCGGCACGACGTCGGCCCAGCCCTGCGAAGCCGTGGGAGCGGAGGCGAAGGCGGGGATGTCCGTCAAGCCGTCCGCGGTCTGGAGGCCCTCGCGGCCTCTCAGCGTCGCCGCCCTCAGGATCCAGTCGAAGTTCTTGCCCGCGGCAATGTCCACGTGGCGCGTGACCCGGTGGCAGTACAGGCAGTCGGGCTCGAAGACGCCCGTCTTGTTCCACTGGGCGACGCTGTAGTCGCCCGTCTTGTTGCTGACGTCGCCGTAGTCGCCGTCGAAGTCGTCGGCCGTGCCGGGTTCGTAGCCGAAGTCGCCGGTCTTGACGTCGTAGTAGAGGTGGCCTTCGCGGTCGAACTCCGAGGGACCGCCGCCCACGTGGCAGATGGCGCAGAGGCCGGTCCACCAGAAGGAGGTCTTGTCGATGTCCGAGGTGTTCGCGCTCGTGAGCGCAGCCAACTGGCTGCTATCGGTGGAGGGCGGTCACCACTTGCCGTACATGCCGTCGGACCTCAGCCAGTCCCGGCCGTCGTTGAAGAAGTCGTCCTTCGTCTGGATCTTGCCGTCCTTGTCGGTACGGCCCTGCTGGAAGTGGTAGCCGTTGGCGATCGAGTCCACGTCGTGGCAGGCCCCGCAGGTCTGCCGTGGGCTGTAGGGCTCGGTCGAGTCGGCGAGCAGCGAGTCGCCCAGGCGGTCCTTCAAGATGATGTTCGAGTGATCCATCACCGGACCGATCGGACCGTCGTAGCTGCTGCCGCCTCCGCAACCCGCAGTGACCAGGGCCACAACGGCCAGGCCGGCGAGCAGCGGAACGGTGAGTGCGCGCGCAAGTCTCATCGTTCTTCTGTCTCCAAGTTGAAAAAGGGACATGCCTCTCCCCACTCGCCACCGGGCACCATCAGAGCGTCTGGGAGCTGCCGTCTCTAGGGGTTGCATGAGGCCTCGTTCCGCCTTGGATCGGCCTCCTCCGAGACCTGTGTTCCGAGACGGGCTGCAACTGATTTACGACCGGGAAGCCCTCGCACCCGACGGAAAAACCGATGAAACCACCGACTTGGATTCGCTTTTCCTGCACGACTGCGCCTGATACTGCGAACGACTCGCAGGGTTCGACCCCCTACGTGCGCCGTCTCTACATTCTTGATTCCCTATATTTGGGATGCCCTCCAACAGGCAGGGAGGAAGGTATGAATACCTGTGGGCGAATGCAGCCAGGAGGCGCATTCCCGGGCGCGGCGCCGGCCGACGCGGCGGGGCGCCGTCACCCGCCCTTTCCCCGACGGCGCGACGCGGGTTGAATGGCTGGAGTACAGCCCGGAGGGAAGCGACCATGGCCGACTCGAAGCTCGGGATCACACTCGCGCGCCACATCTACGAGCGCCAGAAGGAGCACCCGGAGGCGACGGGCGAGTTGTCCGGCATCCTCGGCCAGATCACGGTCGCCGCGAAGGTCGTCTCGCGGGAGGTGAACAAGGCCGGGCTCGTGGAACTCCTCGGTCTGACGGGCGAGAAGAACGTGCAAGGCGAGGAGGTGAAGAGGCTCGACGACTTCGCCAACGACGTCTTCATCTCCGCGCTCGATCACTCCGGCCACTTCTGCATCATGGCGTCGGAGGAGGTGGCGGAGCCCATCCCGATCCCGCTGGAGTACCCGACCGGCCCCTACTGCATCGCGTTCGATCCCCTCGACGGTTCCTCGAACATCGACGTGAACGTCAGCATCGGGACGATCTTCGCCGTGCACCGCAAGGTGAGCCACGGTCCGCGGGGGTGCGAGGAAGACCTGCTGCAGCCCGGCCGCCGGCTCGTCGCCGCGGGGTACATCGTGTACGGCAGCAGCACGATGCTCGTCATGAGCACGGGAAACGGCGTGCACGGTTTCACGCTCGACCCCTCGGTCGGCGAGTTCCTGCAGTCGCATCCCGACATCCGCATCGCGAAGCGCGGAAAGATCTACTCGGTCAACGAGGGCAACTACCCCTACTGGTCCGAAGGCGTCCGCAAGTACGTGAACTACATCAAGGAGCGCGATCCGGCCACCGGACGCCCGTATACCGCGCGCTACATCGGCTCGATGGTGGCCGACATGCACCGCACGCTGCTCTACGGCGGCATCTTCATGTACCCCAAGGACCGCAAGGACCCGAAGAACCCGGTCGGGAAGCTGCGGCTCCTCTACGAGTGCCAGCCCATGGCGTTCCTCATGGAGCAGGCGGGCGGCGCGGCCAGCACCGGTCGCGCGCCCATCCTCGACATGCGGCCCACGGCACTCCACCAGCGCGTTCCGTTCTTCGCGGGATCGCCGGAGAACGTCCGGCACCTCGAGGAGTTCATCCTGAAGTACAACCCAGCGCCCGTGGGCGGGTAGAGCGCCGCTCCGTCGAGCCAGCGAGCCGGATCCGGGTCATGGCCCCGACCCTGCCGGACCGCAGCCGCGCCGCAGCCAATCCGCAGCCACGACCAAGCCAGGCCGCATCCACGCCGAAGCTAGTCCGCAACCACGCCGAAGCCAATCCGCAGCGGTGTCGGTGTCGGTGTCGGTGTCGGTGTCGGTGCCATGACACGGCGGGAGTACGTCCCACTGCCCCCATGACCCCGCGCTGCATCCGCCTGCCGTTCGCCTGTCTCCTGGCGCTGCTCGTCGCCGGCGGCGCGCGCGCCGAGGACGAAGAAGTCGCCTGGAAGCCCGAGGTGGTCGCACGCGTCGGTGAGAAGCCCCTCACCTGGGACGAGCTGTGCCGCGCGGCCGTCGACCACCTCGCGCCGGCGCTCGAGATCCCCGAGAGCACGGCCAGCTCCGTCCTCCAGCGCGTGATCCGCGAGTGCGTCGTCGCCGCGGAGTGCACGCGGCGCGAGATCGAGGCGACCGCGGAGGAGATCGCGGCGCGGTGGGCCGAGCTCGACGCGAAGACGCGAGGCGCGACCGGCGGCACGAAGGGTCTCCGCGACGTGATGGCGGAGCACGTCGTCGCCGAGTCCGCCGTACGAGCGCGCCTGGCCGACGAGGTGCGCGGCCGCAAGCTCCTCGCCGCCGGGGTGAACCTGACGGACCTGGAGAAAGCGGCCGAGGTCCGCGTCTTCCTCCCGACCGCGCTCGGACCGGCGGCGTCGGGCGGCCCCCCCGAGGTCGTGCTCGTCGTGGACGGCAACCCGGTCGACCGGACGACCTTCGGCAGGCGGCTGCTCGCGAATCTCGGGGCGGGCCGCGTGCGCTCGATCCTCGACGCGGAGTGCCGCTCGCGGCTGGCGGCGGACGCCGGCGCCCGCCTGTCACCCGAGGCCATGGTCGAGGAGCTCCGCCACCAGGACCGGCTCGCGCCCTTCGAGGCCCGCTTCGATCCGGAGCCCGTCTGGGAGACGGTGTTCGTCCACCGGGGGCGCACGGAGCGCCACGAGCGGACGCCGGAGGCGCTACCCGAGAGTCCCTACGCCCGGAGCCTGTTCGGCCTGCTGAAGCGGTTCCGCGAGGAGGCGACGGAGAACGAGGTACGGTTGGCGTGGCGGCGCGGGAAGGAGGGCGTCTACGGCCCCCACGCGCGCGCCACCGACCTCGAGATCCGGTTCCGCGCCCCCGGGGACGCGGCGTTCTCGAAGGCGCCCGCGCGGACGCGTAGGGAGGCCCTGAAGCTGGCCCGGCGCCTGAAGCGGGAGCTGGACGGCGGCCTGGCCTTCGACGAGCTCGCGGACCGATACGCCGCCGACGACGACGTGGCGGTGAAGCGGCTGCGGCTCTACCAGACGGATCACGCCCGGCTGCTGCTGGACCGCGTGCTCGCCCTCGAGGACGGCGAGATCGCCGCCCCCTTCGAGACGCTCTCCGAGGTCCACCTGCTCCGGCGGGAGGCGCTCCTCGACGGGCCGCCGTTCGAGGAGGTCGAGCCCCTGGTGCGCGAGCGTCTCGCGCGCGAGCGCGTCCGGACGTGGCTCGACGACCGGATGGAGGACCCGGAGTCCGTCCGCCTGCGCTGGCCGCTCCCCCTCATGCCGTAGCGAAGGACCGACCCCGACGGATCTTCACCCGGTACGGATGTTCGGCATTCGGATTCCCAGGCTCCGGCTCTCTCGCTTCCCGTGGGAGAGCTCATCCCCTGCGCGCCTGCCTCGGTGAACCGACGGCCCCGCGCGGGACGTGACGGATCACGTCCACCGCCCCTCGGCGCCTCGTCGCGCGCGACTCCACGAACCGACCAAGGCGGCCCTGCACGTTCTGCAGACCGGCGTAGGATCCGGGAACCGCGGGCGTCCGATGCATGGTGCGGGTCGGGTTCGGGTTCCGGTTCGGGTCCGGGTTCGGTGGAGGGAGATCACGTGAACGCCTCGAAGCTCATCCTCGTGATCCTCATCTTCGTCCTGGCCTGCGTGGCGTGGCTGGTCCTGGGCCAGACGATCTCGGCCCGTACCGCCTTGTCCGAGAAGACGCTCCGTCAGGACGTCGACCGGATGTTCGGGCCCCGGCTCGCCCAGGAGGCGCCGCTGCTCGCCGTGGAGAGGAGCGCTGAGGTGGCCATGCGTCCACCCGACGAAAGCGCGGTCGACGTCGTCTTCGTCCACGAGAACCGCTACCGGGGCCTCATCTGGTTCTCGGTCTACAGAGTCGTGTTCGATGCCACCTACACCTTCCGCAACGACCACGAGGTCGAGGGGAGGTTCCGGATGTCGCTGCCGGGCGACGCCAACATCGACGATCTCCTCGTGGAGGTCGGAGGCGAGGCCGTGCCCGTCGCCACGACGAACCTCTCGATCCCCGTACTGCTCACGCCCGAGGCTCCCGCCGTCGTACGGGTTCGCTACGTCACGTCGGGGCAGGACGCCTGGGCCTACGCGCCCAAGACGAGCGACGGCGGTCTTCGAGACTTCCGGCTTTCCGTGCGCACCAACTTCGATGAGATCGACTATCCCGCCAGCGGGCTCAGCCCGACCTCGGTGGCCGGCCCGCGCTCCGACGGCCTGCCCGGCCGCGAAGCGGTCTGGGAGTACGCGCAGATGCTCCCGGCTCAGAACCACACGATCGGCATCGTGATGCCGTCCAAGACGGACAGCGGCACGCTGTCCGCGCGGATCGCGCGCTTCGCGCCCGTGTCGTTGTTCTTCTTCTTCGTGATCATGGTGGTCATCCAGGTGCTCAAGGGCTGGAAGCTCCACCCCGTGAACTACCTGCTCATCGCGGCCGGGTTCTTCGCCTTCCACATCCTGCTCGCCTACCTCGTGGACCACCTGCCCATCCACGCCTCCTTCTGGATCGCGGCGGCCGTGTCGGTGCTCCTCGTCGTGAGCTACCTCCGACTCGTGCTGGGCGCGAAGGCGGCCATCCTCGTGGCCGGCGGCGCGCAGCTCGTCTACCTCGTCTTCTTCTCCTACGCCTTCTTCTGGCGCGGCTGGACGGGTCTCACGGTCGTGATCGGGGCGGTCGTCACGCTCTTCGTGATCATGCAGCTGACCGGCCGGATCGACTGGGAGGAGAAGCTGGGCGCCCGCTCGTTCCCCCGCAAGCGGGCGGAGCCGTCCGCAGCCCCGAGCG